>WFNQ01000172.1 GCA_015488565.1 Thiomicrorhabdus sp. | reverse complement strand
AGTAAAGACGGACAAGATCGAGTCTCAGTTACCTTTGATCCCGCCACACCAAAAACACCCTCTGGCGATAAGGAATAATCTATATGGCCCATTTTTATGCCCGAGGCTTAGCCAAAAGTTACAAAAAAAGACAAGTCGTCACCTCGGTTGACATTGATGTATACAGTGGTCAAGTCGTCGGGTTACTCGGCCCTAACGGAGCTGGAAAAACCACCACCTTCTACATGATGACGGGACTGGTTCCTATCGACGCAGGCCATATATTTATTGATGATCAAGAAATTACCAACCTACCCATTCATAAACGCGCCAAATTAGGCATTGGTTATCTACCACAAGAAGCCTCCGTCTTTCGTAAACTGACCGTCTCTGAAAATATTAAAGCCATTTTAGAAATGCGCCCCGAACTTAAGCGCGACCAAAGAGCACATATTTTTCAAAAACTCATTGACGATCTACAGATTGGTCATATCTTAGAGCAACCCGGTCAAGCCCTCTCTGGTGGTGAACGACGCCGAGTAGAAATAGCGCGTGCATTAGCCATGGAACCTCGTTTTATTTTATTGGATGAGCCTTTTGCAGGCGTTGACCCCATCTCTGTTAAAGACATACAAAGTATTATTTTGCATCTCAAACAAAAAAACATTGGTGTCTTAATTACCGACCATAATGTACGTGAAATTTTAGGCGTGTGTGACCATGCCTACATTCTTCATAACGGCACGATTCTCGCGACAGGAACCCCCCAAGAAATCTTAGAACATGCCGATGTTAAACGCGTCTACTTAGGGGATGATTTTAAATAAGCAAACCATCATTTATACGAAAAAACACGAGCAAAAAAAGTCTATTTTTTCTCCCCCCCTCTATTTCTTCCCACTATTTTTTGTTCCAAATCACAATCCCAGTGGTATAATCGAACCTAAGAGTTGGGTTTTTTATACGGACTCAAGTGTCAAAAAAAAACCAATTTATATCGCAATAAAAACTACATAAAGGAGCGATCACTATGCAAATAAACATCACCGGTCATCACGTAGATATCACAGAAGCACTTCGCAACTACACCTCTGAAAAAATGGCTAAACTAGAGCGTCACTTTGATCATGTCACCAACGTTCACGTCATCCTAACCGTCGAGAAACAAGCTCAAAAAGCAGAAGCTACGGTTCATGTATCGGGTGCAGACCTCTTTGCTCAACACCAAACTGAAGACATGTATGCCTCACTTGATGGGTTAGTTGACAAATTAGATCGTCAAATCATCAAACACAAAGAAAAAATCAGCAACCATAACCGCAAATCTGGCGGCGTAAAACACATGGCCGTTGAAGAAGCTTAACCCCTCTTCTGTACAACTCTAATTCATCGTTAGTAAATACAAATTAGGGTCATAAATCGTTTTATCACAAGCAAAAGAGATAAAACGATTTTAATCCCCCTTCCTCTATCAAAATTTATTTCAAACCCGCTGTTTCCCCCTTACCGCCGCCTCTTGTCCTGCTACAATAGCACCTACGATTTCAATATTAGGTAGACGGAGCAAAATATGGCAATACAACACTCTGTTATTGAAAAAAGCAAACTAGCTGAGCAACTATTACAAGCAGTTGAGAGCCAACACTTTGATCAGGTGTCTGACCTGCTCTCCTCTCTGGTGCCCGAAGAAATTGCCGAACTGCTGGAGTCCACCCCCCGCAAAGAGCGTCAAATATTATGGCAGTGCTTAAACAGTGAGCAACAAGGGGAGATTCTTACCCACACCAATGATGAAGTACGAGCCAAACTATTAGAATCGTTACAAGCGCATGAACTGGTAAAGATCACGGACGATTTAGAAGCCGATGATATTACAGACATTGCACAATCGCTCGAACCCAGCGCCCAAAAAGCCCTACTTGACTCCCTAGAACCCGTTGAACGAATTGCCGTCGAAACCGCTCTAAGCTACCCAGAAGATACCGCTGGTGGTTTGATGAGCATGGACTTTATCACCATTCGTGCTGATATTACTCTCGGCGTTGTACTTCGCTATTTAAGAAAATTAGGCGAACTTCCTGACAGCACCGCCGAACTCTTTGTTCGTGACCGTGATGACCACTATGTAGGAACCTTAAAGCTGACCAGTTTACTGGTGAATGACGAAGATAAATTAGTACAAGACGTATTAGAAACCGATACCCCAGCCATCCAAAGCTATCTTCCTGCGAAAGAAGTGGCGCATGTTTTTGAAAAAAATGACCTGATTTCTGCGGCGGTCGTTAACGAAAATAATCAAATTTTAGGCCGTATTACCATTGATGACGTGGTCGACATTATTCGTGAAGAAGCCGAGCATATTCAAATGGCCAGTGCGGGTCTGGATGAGGAGGACGATATTTTTGCCCCCGCCACCCGTACCGCAAAACGACGCACATTTTGGCTGGGCATTAACTTACTCACGGCCATTTTTGCCTCAATGGTCATTAGCTTATTCGATGCAACCATTGAACAAATTGTAGCTCTCGCCATCCTCATGCCCATTATTGCCAGCATGGGGGGAATTGCCGGCACACAAACGGCCACCATTGTTATTCGAGCCCTAGCAACGGGTAAACTGGCTAAAAGTAACAGTCGATCACTGCTTATTAAAGAGACCAGCGTAGGCCTGCTTAACGGTTTAATCTGGGCGACACTCACCGCTGTTGCCGTGCAATTTATATTTAATAACTGGGCATTAAGTGCTATTTTTGGCACAGCCATGATGGTCAACCTACTGGTTGCGGCCTTAGCTGGCGCCATTATTCCGTTGATATTACAGCGCATGAAAATTGATCCTGCACTGGCATCAGGGCTAATGCTCACCACCGTCACCGACTCCATTGGTTTTTTTGTCTTTTTAGGGCTCGCAACCATTGTCTTGCTATAAGAAAAGAAGCCATGGGGGGGGGTAAATATATCTCAAAAAACATGACAACACTCTTAACACGCTTGTATTCAAGAAAAAGAGTCTTTATTATGAATTTACGCCCTATACCTTTAAGAACAAAAGAGAGCACGACATGATAAAAATGAATTCAAAAATTCTTGGAACAGCCGCTATTATTACCGTACTGGGCTTAACATCCGCCTGTACCAATACTGGGCAAACGCGAGAAACCGATAAAAATGCCATCACCATTGCCGCCGCAATTGGTGGCGCAATGGCCGCGAATGCGCTCGGTGTTGATAATAACGCAGGTAAAATCGCCATTGGCGCCTTAGCAGGCTATACCGCTCGTTCCGTATTTGACCAAGCCACACAAGAGACCGCTTCTGACCCCGATACCGATGTGGAAGCCGTTAAAATTGGAAATCAAGAATTTGTCCAAATTAATGTTAAAAATGTACACTTTCGTTCCGGTTCTGCAGAGCTTGATCCTTACGAGCTCACCCGTTTGGCTCCCGTTTTAAACGTCT
>WFNQ01000171.1 GCA_015488565.1 Thiomicrorhabdus sp. | reverse complement strand
TTTGACACACCCAATATTCACATGTGTACCTTTAAAGACTTTGAAGAACTCTGTGAAAAAAAGGGAATTGAAGTAATGGCTCGAACCGTGGTCAATACTGAGCACCGCAGTAGCTTAGGAATGAAAATCGCACCCAATTGGTTGGGTGAAGTGGCGCTGTATAAAGTACAAAACAAATAAAATATCACACCCTCTATTGCATAATAAGACATGGGGGGGGGAGAAAAATTACAACATGCTTAAGCTCACCAAAGAACAGATAAGAAAAGAGTTTGATCGCCCAGATTACCAACGTGGGCTAAAGTATTTCAATGATGGATTTGTCCTAGAATTTGATTACAAAACAACGCCCATTGGCTGGGAAATTCAATCCCTTGTCGAAGGAAGTGGCCTAAATGAGTACGAACAAAACATTAAAATTTTAAACCACCAAGGTTCGAGGTTTATCTTCATGGGCGACTGTGATTGCCCTGTTGGATTTAACTGTAAACATGTTGTCGCCGCTTGTTTAGCCTTACAAAGCGAGCTGGATTCAATATCAACTGGCAGCAATCTCAAAACAAGCTCTCCCAAAAAACCAACACTAAATGCGGCACTAAATTGGCTAGACAATATGGCGGCTACATACGAAGAGGTACTTCCAAGCACTGCCACAGAGGAATTTATTGCTTATCTCCTCGACTTTAGTTACTATCCAAAAAACACCTTAGAAGTAAAGATGGTCGCCACCAGACCGCTTAAAAAAGGCGGGCTAAATAAAGGCAGAAAAATTCAACCTTATAGCATTACGGCTGGATATTCCAATATTGCTGAGAGTGCTCTGCCAGAAGATCAGGAAATTTGTAAACTATTAGAAAGCATCTCACATTCATCGATGGGAGTGAACTACACATTTGAAGGTGAAATTGGTTGCATCACGCTTCTTAAAATACTCAATACCGGTCGTTGTTTTTGGCAATCTACCCAAGGTGAACTCGTCTCCACTGGCGAAGAACGCCCACTTAAATTACATTGGAAAAACGATCAAAATAACCAAACGTCTTTAACCCTATCCATTGAACCTTCGGGTGAATTGCTTTTAACCACCCCTTTTCTTTACATTGACGAAACGCATCCAACCATCGGAATGGTTTCAAACGCGCCCTATACACTAACACAAATAAAAACGTTGCTAGAAATACCCAGTATTCCTCTGGAGTTGGTGGATGAGTTTAGCCGTAAGCTGGTGACCACGCTACCAGGTATTACATTGCCACCACCCAGCGAAGTTAAACTCACCACCATTGAAAATGAAACCCCACAACCGATACTCACCCTTTTAGGAGACATGGATTCATCTGGTCGTCATACGCATCTAATGCGTTTGCGCTTTGCTTATCAAACACATGAACTCTCGGTTCACCCACAAACAGAGTGGCAAACGCTTGAAACCGATAACGCACTATTGCGAATACAGCGCGATTTACAACGTGAAGAGGAAGCCATTCATCTATTGATGGACTACGGATTTGACCCACTTAGAAATGAAAATGGCGATGTCGCCTTTGCCAGTTACAACAAAATTTTGGCCGAATCGGCAAAACGTTGGCAATTTTTTTTAGAAGACACCGTTCCCATGCTCAAAGAACAGGGCTGGAAAATAACGATAGAAGACAGCTTTCAGCTTAAATTTCACCAAGCCGAAGAGTGGGACGTTGACATTGAAGGCGACAGTGACTGGTTTGACTTACGATTTGATATTGAGATTAACGGCCAAAAAATGCCTTTACTGCCTTTAATTGTTCAAGTACTGTCAGAATACGAACAAGACAATTTACCCGAAGAACTCACGATACCCTTAGGCGAACATGAATACCTCTCCTTGCCCAGTGAGCAAATCAAACCAGTATTAGATATCCTATACGAACTTTACAGTGGCGACAGCTTAACCGATGACGGCACGCTACGAATGTCCCGTTTTGATGCCGCACGTTTGGCCGAGCTAGATGAAAATAGTGCGACTATACTGCACTGGCAAGGGGGAGAAGCACTTCGAGAACTTGGAAAAAAACTCAAAAATTTTAAAGGCATTACCAACACCTCGGCTCCTAAAGGGTTGCAGGCCACGCTTCGAGACTACCAACAAATAGGCCTCAACTGGCTGCAATTTTTACGAGAGTATCAATTTGGTGGCGTATTGGCCGATGATATGGGGCTAGGTAAAACGGTACAAACCTTAGCGCACCTGCTGGTTGAAAAACGCCAAGGGCGCATAAACAAACCCTGCTTAATTATTGCCCCCACCAGCTTAATGAGTAATTGGCAACGCGAAGCAGAGCAGTTTACGCCAGAACTCAACGTACTGGTATTACAAGGCGCGAATCGTCGCAATTATTTTGACCAAATTGAACAGCACGATTTAATTCTAAGCACTTACCCTCTGTTAGTTCGAGACGAAGAAACGCTGCTTGCCCATGACTTTTATTATCTTATTTTAGACGAAGCACAAGTCATTAAAAACCCACGTTCAAAAGCCGCAAAAGTGGTGCGTAATATCAAAGCAGAGCACCGTCTTTGCTTAACGGGAACCCCAATGGAAAACCATCTTGGTGAACTCTGGGCGCTGTTTGATTTTGTTATGCCCGGTTTACTCGGCAATGACAAGCAGTTCAAGCAACTGTTTCGCACCCCCATTGAAAAACACGGCAATGCCGAGCAACAAGCGCGTCTTACTAAACGCATTTCGCCCTTTATGTTACGCCGGAGCAAAAGCGAAGTAGTTAGCGAACTTCCTGAAAAAACTGAAATTATTAGCACCGTCCGATTAGGTAAAAAACAAGCCACGCTGTATGAAAGTATTCGCTTAACCATGGAGAAAAAGGTACGTGATAGCATTGCCAGTAAAGGCTTAGGGCGTAGTCACATTATGATTTTGGATGCGCTACTCAAATTACGTCAAACCTGTTGCGATCCTGCTATTCTTTCACTCAAGCAAGCCCAAAACGTCAAAGAATCGGCCAAAATGGAATGGTTGATGGA
>WFNQ01000170.1 GCA_015488565.1 Thiomicrorhabdus sp. | reverse complement strand
GTTTTTTACTCGACTTTACGGGAACCGTGGTTGCCATCACTCACGATCGTTACTTCTTAGACAACGCCGCACAGTGGATTTTAGAACTGGATAGAGGCGAAGGAATCCCTTACGAAGGAAACTACTCCTCTTGGCTAGAGCAAAAAGAGAAACGTTTGCAACAAGAGTCAAAATCGGAAGCCGCTCGTATGAAAAGCATTCAGAGCGAGCTGGAATGGGTGCGCTCCAATGCCAAAGGGCGACACGCCAAATCCAAAGCGCGTATGTCTCGCTTTGAAGAACTGAGCAGTGTTGAACATCAAAAACGCAATGAAACCAACGAAATATTCATTCCCGTTGCCGAGCGTTTAGGCCAAAAAGTCATTGAAGTTAACAACTTATCAAAATCTTTTGGCGATCGCCTTCTGATTGACGACCTCTCTTTTAGACTGCCACAAGGGGGCATTGTGGGCATTATCGGCGCCAACGGCGCAGGTAAATCTACCCTCTTTAAAATGTTCACGGGACAAGAAAAACCCGATTCAGGCAGCATCGAATTTGGTGACACCGTGCAACTCTCGTTTGTCGATCAAAGTCGAGATTCACTGAATGACGATAACAGCGTGTGGCAAGAAATATCAGGGGGAGATGAAAATTTTATGGTCGGCAACATCGAAGTCAACTCTCGAGCCTACTGTAGTCGCTTTAACTTTAGAGGTGGCGATCAACAGAAAAAAATTAGAACACTTTCAGGGGGGGAACGTAATCGTGTGCACCTCGCCAAAACACTCCGCAGTGGTGGTAACTTGTTACTACTGGATGAACCCACCAACGATTTGGACGTCGAAACCCTACGCGCCCTTGAAGAAGCCCTTCTGGAATTTGCAGGGTGTGCCGTGGTCATCTCCCACGATCGCTGGTTCTTAGATCGCATTGCCACCCACATGCTCGCATTTGAAGGCGATTCCCACGTAGAATGGTTTGAAGGCAACTTCTCCGACTACGAAGCCGACTTAAAAAGTCGTAAAGGCGCGGATGCCGCCCAACCTCATCGCATTAAATACAAACCGATTTCAAAGGATTAACGATGACTGAATCAACCACTTCATCCCATTTGGAAGCCATTGCCAATGCCATGCCCGATCCTATTTTTGTGATGGGAAAAGACGGCACTTATCTGGATATGATTGGCGGACAAGAGCGCAGTTTATACGCGGATGGCTCCAGCTTATTGGGTAAAACCTACCACGATGTTTTGCCCGAGGAAGTTGCAAATCGTTTTTTAAACGTCGTACAGCGCGCCATCAACAGCAACAGCCTGCAAGAAATTGAATACCAACTGGCCAATAACGAAATTGAAGGCGTTACAGAAGGCCCCAGAGGTGGACAGTGGTATGAAGCGCGCGTGTACCCCATCAAAGAAGGCACTTACGATCAGCCTGCCGTTATTTGGCTTGCCATTAATATTAGCAGTCGAAAACACATGGAAGAGCAACTCGAACACCTCTCCTCCACAGACCCGCTCACCGATTTATACAATCGTGATTTCTTTTTAGGGTTAGTGGACGAAGAACTTAATAAAGCGCGGCTCAATAATCAGGCTCTGTCGCTGATCAAAATAAACCTCGACTGCTTTAAACGCATTACCGATGCCTACGGACACGAAGCGGGTGACAAAGCCATTTTGGCCAGTACACACGCCATCACCAGTGTTATTAACGATTTAGGCTATATTGGGCGACTCAGTTGCGATCAGTTTATGATTATGTTGCCCGAAATTAAAGCCGTTGATGCCTTTCGGATTGCCAAACTGGCACAAGAAACCATTTCAGCACAAAGCATTAAACTCGAAGATGGCGTAACCACCTGCTTAACCAGTCACGCGGGCGTAACCGAACTACGAGAGAGTAGCGAAGACAGCCAAACCCTGTTTATGCGCGCCAATGAAGCCATTAAAGCATTGGAAGGCACGCGTGAGATAACTCGGACATTATAAAAACGATAGAAGCGATAAAAAGCACGATCCTACATTAAGGAAGCTCTGATTAAAGTGCTTTCTTAACTTGATGGCTCTGGAAATGTTTGGTTCACTAAAAAATCTGCTTGTTGAAATTGTTTATTGAGCTGGGGGTTGCCCTGGCAATAAAAAAGAATGGATTCCATTGTTTGCTTTACCTCCCAACCACATTGCCTTAATGGATGACTGGCAATACTATCAATATTAAACACCCCCATGTTTGTATCCTCATTTGGACTTCGCGCCGAAAAATAAGAAAAAGCATCGACTCCCAATGCCCTTAACTCCGAACCAATGGGCTGAGTAAACCCATAATCGGTTTTAGAGCGTAGCTTCATTTGCATTTCATTATCTTGAATCAAACATAAATCAAGATACGAAGCACTTTTTACCTGTACTTCAAAAGAGGTTTTATGACTAACAATTGGCTTTTTAAAAGGCGTATCCAGTGCTTGCCAGAAATAAAAGGCATAATAAGCCGACTCATACAGCATCGCATTCACTGTATGCGAACCATAAAAAAGAGAACGCTCAAACCGACTGCCAAAACGAGAGCCATATTCCAACGGTGGATAACGAAACGGGGTCTCAATAAGATAATGTCGCTGCCCACGAATCAAACTTGGCTTGGAGGATTCAATCAGACTTTCTAATAACGATTGCTCATCAAGTGTATCAACCAACTGCATGGTTGCGACCTTTTCTTGAGACTCAACCATTCTGTAAATAAAAGCATCAACACTGGATAGCCGAGATTTAAAAAAAGAGGTCAAGCTCGCCCTCTCATGGCATCTAAATACTGAACCACATTTACAAGCCCTACCATCTCTTGTAACTGCAAAATAGGTATGCCATGAAGGTGTCTATTTTGAGTGTTCAGCCAATGACGCATTGCCTCATTGCTCCCTCCTAAAATAGCATAAAGAGAACGGTATACTCGAATGAGCAATAAACTGGCTTCCAGTGTTTTTGCATTTTTGATTTGCCCATTTTTTACAATTCGGCTCATCGTACTGGCATTGACACCAATAATATTACCAACCACCTCATTAGACAGTTCCAGCTCTTTTTTAGTATTAATCAGCGCCTTTGCGACCACCTCTTCCGAAACGGGTGGATTAGAACGAACCGTATTCATAAAATGCTCCCTGCACGATTGCCATTTTCTCTTTTATACCGCCCATTAAAAAACAAACTCTTCACCACCATTAAAACAGACAGCCTGTTTATTTGCAACATATACAGACAGTTCGTGCATTTGAGCAGCCCAGCTTTTCAAAACACCCTTACGTTGAGGATAACTCCTTAAGTTAATTTCGTTTTTAAGAAAATCAGGGGGAATTCAAGGCCTCTTTAAGCTTATGTCGCTCCCAAAAAAAGACGATTACGCCTAATATGAGCATAACGATTAACAAAACCCATAAGTACTCTTCAATATAGGCAGCCATAATGGCTAACGCAAAGATAAATACACCCACTAAACTGAAAAACAAATTAAGGCGATACCCATCCAGAAAGGTGGCTAACCCTAATACAATTAATAACACCAGTCCTGTGCCTTCATAATTGAGTCGGCCTGCTTTGAGCAATAAAAAAATGCCGAATACCGCTATTCCCGTTGCGATCCAGTGAACAATTTGTACTCTTAATGACTGTAAAACAGGTTGTTTCAAGTGTTGAGCCTTTGACCAGCCCATAATCAACCCTGAAAGAGCCAATATAATTGCCATCGCCCCCCAATAATTCAAGCTTTGTAATGGAGCATAGTCTGTAACACCGACACCCAAC
>WFNQ01000169.1 GCA_015488565.1 Thiomicrorhabdus sp. | reverse complement strand
TATAATGAGCTGATCGGGCGCGATAAACTCAAGTACTTTATTCTGACCTTTCCACTCAAACTCAATACGTCCTACCTGTTGTGTGATGATGTGAATGGACTGAGTCGCTTGCAGGGCAGAGAGTGCTTGAGTGGCCTGTGTAAATGCTATTTTGGTTTGTGCTAATCGGCTGGCGGTTAAAACAATATGCGATTTTCCCTCCATTAAACAATGAATGGCCGCAAGGCCAAGTACACTGGTTTTGCCTCGCCCTCGATCGGCACTTAATACCAGTGGGCGTTTTCGATGACCAAAGGCGACCGAATCAATGGCTTGAATCGCTTGAATTTGATCTTCTGTCGGCAGAGGGGGGGGGAGAATTTTTGTGTTTTGTTTAAATATGGCTTGTAAGGCGTTGGGAATTGTAATGTGGCTGTTTGGCGTGTGGTGTTCAGCCTCATGCAACCAAATAGCGGGTGTTTCAGAGTCCGCTTGCCATTGTTGAATAAGGTGTTGTGTAAAATAGGGTGTCGCATCTTTTATTTGATACGGGCTGTTTAAAAAACGTTGGTTATCAGGATTAGGAAGCGTTGCCCATGTGTCCACCTCGGGCGTGAGAAGTATCAATAGGCCACCCGCGCGAATCATTCCTGAGGCAATGCCGAGCGTATTGGCACTTAATCCTTTGCGTACGTCAATAATGGCGGAGTCAATCTCTTGACCTAACCGTTCACTGACGTGAGTCGATTCAATGGTTTCAACGGTGGCTTGAATCGCTTTCTCGATATTTTTTTCAGTTTCACCAATCCATAAAATAGACTCATTTTCCGTCCATAACTCGGCTAATAAAGCCTGTTGCCAAGTATAAGAACCACTTAAAATAAGCAAAGCACGATGTTGTTGCTGTTTGAGTTGAGTTCGTAGCTGTAATAAAGAGGGAGTGGATTTCATGCCGTTTACCGTTGTTTTGGTAGAAAAATACAAAAGCTACCGTAACACTTCATGCACTTTTTCACTACAATATAATGAAGAAAAATGATGTATCGCAATCTTTATTTTTAACCCAAATCCTTACATAGAAACGTGAAAAATAGTGTAAGTATTTGGAAAACCTAGGGTTTTTAAATATGTAGTCGCACCCATAGGTTCGGCGTAATTATTTTAAGATCATAGGTTTTTCAAAGGGTTGCGCTAGATTCGTGTTTCTATGTAAGGATTTGGGTTTAATAAGCCTATGATTGGTAAGTAGTTTTAATTTAACACTGAGTATTTTATGACATGTAAAAAGCTGGAAATCGCCGACGTCACTTGGACTGACAACTCTGTTCCTTACTCAGCGGAGTTTGAAGACTACTACTTTTCCAGTGATGATGGGTTAGCCGAGGTAGAACACACCTTTATTCAGCCCAATCAATTGATTGCACGTTTTGCCCAAACACACACGAGAAACGTGTTTCGAATAGCCGAAACTGGGTTTGGTTCAGGGCTTAATTTTTTAGTCGCCATACAACACTGGTTAACGCACGGCTTGCCCGATCATCAACTGCACTTTATCTCGTTTGAAAAACATCCCATGCGATGGGCAGATATAGAGCGAGTCCATCAAAAACACCCCCAGTTTACCCCCCTTATTGATGAATTAAAGAGACACTATCCATTACTGGTATCAGGCTGGCACGACAGTTGGTTATTTAATAAGCGAGTACGGCTAACACTGTGGTTTGGTGACGTATTAAAAGGCCTGCCCGAATGCGATGCCTCCACCAACAGTCTTGTCGATGCTTGGATACTGGACGGTTTTACCCCCAGTAAAAACCCAGACATGTGGCAGCCCGCGCTCTACCAACAAATGGCACGGTTAAGCCACAAACACACTACCTTTGCCACCTTTACCGCCGCAGGAGACGTTCGCCGCGCCCTGCAAGCCGCAGGGTTTAAAGTACAAAAAAACAGTGGTTACGGCAAAAAACGTGAAATGTGTTTTGGCCAACTTGAACAGCCACGTAAACACAGCTCAAAAGCCCCCTGGTTTACTCGTCCAACCCCCATTAAAACCGGCAAAGCCATTGTGATCGGAGCAGGGCTCGCAGGCGCAAG
>WFNQ01000168.1 GCA_015488565.1 Thiomicrorhabdus sp. | reverse complement strand
CTGAAATTGTTGCGGGTACTGCAGCGGTATAAGTTTGAAAGTTTCAATAAAAGGTTAATGATAATGAGTGGACAAATAGTACAAATTATCGGCGCAGTTATTGACGTCGAGTTTAAAGGTGCTGATTTACCAAATATCTATGACGCGCTAATTGTGGAGGGAGAGGGGCTTACCCTTGAAGTTCAACAGCAAATCGGTGATAACAAAGTGCGTACAATCGCAATGGGTTCATCGGATGGTCTAAAGCGTGGGATGGCTGTTTCTAATACAGGTGCTGCAATTACAGTACCTGTTGGTAAAGCAACCTTGGGTCGTATTTTTGATGTACTTGGTAATGCAATTGATAATGCAGGTCCAGTAGAATCAGAAGCGACAAGCGTAATTCACCGTGCAGCACCTTCATTTGATGAGTTGGCTGCATCGCAAGAACTTCTGGAAACAGGGGTTAAAATCATCGATTTAATCTGCCCATTCGCTAAGGGTGGTAAAGTAGGTTTATTTGGTGGTGCGGGTGTTGGTAAAACCGTTAACATGATGGAATTGATTCGTAACATCGCGATGGAGCATTCAGGTTACTCAGTATTTGCTGGTGTAGGTGAGCGTACTCGTGAAGGAAACGATTTCTATTATGAGATGGAAGAGTCAGGGGTACTTGATAAAGTAGCACTGGTTTATGGTCAGATGAACGAGCCTCCAGGAAACCGTTTACGTGTTGCCTTGACAGGTTTGACAATCGCTGAATACTTCCGTGATGAAGGTCGTGATATCTTATTCTTCGTGGACAATATTTACCGTTATACGCTTGCCGGTACGGAAGTATCAGCCTTGTTAGGTCGTCTACCTTCAGCGGTAGGGTATCAACCTACATTGACTCAAGAAATGGGTCAAGTACAAGAGCGTATCACGTCTACGAAGACAGGTTCAATCACCTCTATCCAAGCGGTATATGTACCTGCGGATGATTTAACAGATCCAGCGCCAGCAACGACGTTTGCTCACTTGGATGCGACGGTTGTATTGAATCGTGCGATTGCTGAAACAGGTATTTATCCTGCGATTGATCCATTGGATTCAACGTCTCGTCAACTTGACCCGTTGGTTGTTGGTCAAGAGCATTATGATGTTGCACGTGGTGTTCAACAAGCACTTCAGCGTTATAAAGAGCTTAAAGACATTATCGCTATTTTGGGTATGGATGAGCTTTCAGAAGAAGATCGTTCGTTAGTTGCACGTGCACGTAAAATGCAACGTTTCTTCTCTCAGCCTTATTTCGTAGCGAAAGTTTTCACAGGTGAAGATGGTCGTTATGTTCCATTAAAAGAGACCATTCGTGGTTTCAAAATGATTATCTCTGGTGAATTAGATGATGTCGCTGAGCAAGCATTTATGTATGCGGGTGATATTGACGAAGTGTTAGAGAAAGCTAAAAAGTATAAAGGGTAATCAGTTATGGCCCTCTCAATGCAAGTAGATATTGTTAGTGCAGAAGGAGAAATCTTTTCTGGTAAAGCGGAAATGCTTTTTGCACAGGCTGCCAATGGTGAGGTGGGTATTATGCCTCATCATTCCCAGTTTTTAAGCCAATTAAAACCTGGCACGGTACGTGTGGTTAGTGGTGATGAAGAAGATCATTTCTACATCAATGGCGGTATTATCGAAATTCAACCCTCTGTTGTTACTATCTTAGCGGATACGGCAATTCGAGCGGCTGACTTAGATGAATCTCAAGCTAAAGAAGCTAAACAGCGCGCTGAAGAAGCGATGGAAAATGCGAAATCTGAAATAGATATCGCACGGGCGCAAGTTGAACTTGCCGAAGCCGTTGCTCAAATTCAAGCTATTTCTAAGTTAAGAGATCGTTTGCAAAAGACTGGGATGTCCTAACTCTTTCCCTCATAAAAAAAGCGCCGCAAGGCGCTTTTTTTTTCTCTATTTTTTATAGGAAGTAATATGGTTTTAAAAGTTATTATTTTAGCCGCAGGTAAAGGGACTCGTATGCGCTCTAATTTACCTAAAGTTCTGCAACCTTTGGCGCAAAAACCACTTTTACAACATGTCATAGATACGGCACAATCATTGCATTGTGATGAAATCATTACTGTGATTGGTCATGGGGCGGAGCAAGTTAAATCTCAGATAACGGGACGACACCTTCTGTTTACCTTACAAGAAGAGCAGTTGGGGACTGGCCATGCTGTGATGCAAGCAAATTCACACTATTCAGAGAGTGATACGGTATTGATTTTATATGGTGATGTGCCTTTAACAGCCACCTCTACCTTAAAAAGATTATTGGACTCTATTGATGCACAACACCCTTTATCTCTGTTGACGGTAACGCTTGAAGAGCCCACAGGCTATGGTCGTATTGTCCGTGATTCAAAAAATGCTGTGCAAGCGATTGTTGAGCAAAAAGATGCCAATGAACAGGTGCTGGCGATTACAGAGGTCAATACAGGCATTATGGCGGTAAAAGGGTCTCAGCTTAAGAAGTGGTTATCAACATTAGATAATCGTAATGCTCAAGCTGAATATTATTTAACGGATATCATTTCGATGGCGGTTTCTGAAGGTTTTTCGATTCAAACCACGCAACCAGACAATGAGATTGAAGTGCTTGGTGTAAATGATAAGTTGCAGTTACAACGTTTAGAGCGTCAGTATCAATATGAGTGTGCCAAGCAGCTAATGCAGCAGGGCGCAACGGTTGTTGATGCGCAACGACTGGATGTTCGAGGCAGCGTAACAATCGAACCCGACGTGACGTTAGATGTGAATGTGGTATTAGAGGGTATGGTCTCTTTAGGAGCCAATGTGACCGTAGGTGCACACTGTATTTTAAAGAATGTTCAGGTGGCTCAAAACACCCATATTCATCCTTTTAGCCATTTAGAAGATTGTATTGTAGGGCAAGATTGCTCAATAGGCCCTTACGCGCGTTTACGACCTGGTACGGAGTTGGGCAATGAAGCCAAGGTTGGAAATTTTGTTGAAATTAAAAAATCTAAGATTGGTGTTGGTTCAAAGGTCAGTCATTTGAGCTATATTGGCGATACGGTTATGGGCAACGATGTGAATATCGGTGCAGGAACAATTACTTGTAACTACGATGGTGTGAATAAGTATCAAACCATGATTGGTGATGGCGTGTTTATTGGTTCGGACACACAGTTGGTTGCACCTGTTGAGATTGATTCCGGGGCAACTATTGGAGCAGGTTCAACTATTACTAAACATGCACCAGCCAATGAGTTGACTTTAAGTCGCTCTAAGCAAGTAACGATTAAAGGCTGGCAAAAACCAACGAAGTAATTACTTATTATGGCTAGGGTATGACTATGAAGCTTCTTACATTAGACCCTCTGTTGAGTGAACCACTAAAACAAAAAATGTTGCTTAATCAGTGGACAGTCTGTCATCAAGATGCAGGGCAAACTCACTTGGTCGGTTGGGGGTATGAAATCACTTGGCAGAAGGAAAGGCGTTCTGTCACATTGCGTTATTTTGATAAACAGGGTATCGCAGAGGCATTCTTAGAGGTCAGTCAAGAAGCGATAGAAGAGATGCAGCAGTTGGTAAGTGACTTAAGTGGTGCTCATGACTAAATTACAAGGTTATCTCGCCTTAACACGCATCAATAAACCCGTTGGTATTTATTTAGTCTTATGGCCTGCTTTATGGGCATTATGGCTCGCCTCTGAGGGCAGTCCTTCACTTCATTTATTTGTGGTATTTATATTGGGTGCAATTATCATGCGCTCTGCAGGTTGCGTGATTAATGACTATGCCGACCGAAAATTAGATGGTCAAGTCATTCGTACGTGTGAACGTCCGTTAGCAACAGGAATCATCAGCTCAAAAGAAGCGTTAATTTTATTTTTTCTATTGTGTTTTTCTGCTTTTTTACTGGTTCTTACGCTTAACAGCCTAACGATTTGGTTATCCTTTGGTGCTGTTTTTTTAGCGGTTCTTTACCCTTTTATGAAACGCTATACTTACTGGCCACAGGCTTTTTTAGGGGCGGCATTTGCTTGGGCGATTCCAATGGCGTTTGCCGCGGTGCTTAATGAAATTCCCTGGCAGGTTTGGCCTATTTTTTTAGCCACGTTGATTTGGTCGCTGATTTATGACACCGCTTATGCCGTAGGGGATATGGCGGATGATTTAAAAATGGGGGTTAAGTCAACTGCGATTTTATTTTCAAAGCACTTATGGCAGTGGATAGCATTTTTTCAATTGATTATGCTCTGTTTACTGGTTTGGGTTGGGCAGTTATTTGAGTTAGGTATCAGTTACTATCTGAGCTTATTCGTGGTTTTATGTTGGTTTCTATTTGATTTAAAACGCTTGGCACAATGTGATGCGAAACTGGCTTTTAATGTATTTTTACAAAACCACTGGATAGGGGTCATTATCCTATTAGGCATCGTATTCTCGATGTGATTTGCTATAAAAATTCCCCCCCCCTCTTTTTTACTGCAATAAATTATTCCCTGGAACACCATAGATCCCTTCGTGCTCAATACCCCAGTCAGATTGTTCTAACGGTTTTTTTAACTTTTTAAGCAGAAGGTTTAATAAGATAGGCGTAAAAGGGAGCTTGATTCCTTGGCCCGAATTGGGTGATAGAATAAATACGGCCTCTTCTGTGTTTAACGCACTGAAACTAATTTTAGAGAAGAGAAGTGGTGACTCGCCTAATGGGTATTCAGGATGGTTTTTTTGATCCTTATTTTGGGCTTGCTTTATTTGCGGTGGTGTCCTTTTATAAGAACCATCTTCAAATAAATTTACTTTCGTAATTGGGTGTTGACCATGAAGCGTTGGAAGCAATAGAGCAACAAACCGACGGGTGATCCACCCTAAATAAATTTGTTGGTTTTGTGTTTCAACGGTCAATAAAATACGGTCTTCTTGAGGGGTGTAAGAAGCGTGTATTTGCTTTATAGGGTAGGTCATAGTTTAATAGAATCTGGTTTCTTTACGTATGTGAAATCTTTGTGCGATACAATCACGAATAAAAAGTAGGAGAAGGCGCACGGTGTTATTAAAAAAGGCTTTGCACCCATGGTGGCTTATTATAAACCTTCTCTTATTTTTATTGCCAACAATTCCCCTTGCCAAGCCTCCTATTTCAGACTCGTTAGACTATACGTTTCAAAAAACGGATAATGCGGCCATTATGTCAACATTGGAGGTTTTGGAGGGCGCACAAAAAATGGTAGGAAAGTATGTCAACGATACTGGGGAGACCATTGATCTATTTTTTGGACGCGATACAACAAACATCACCTTTAAAGGGAGTCGGTTGGATTTACGATTGCCCATGACATGGTATGACTCGGGACAACTTAAAACGTCGGTCAATTTTCGAGCACAAATTGACCTGCCGAGAACAAATTATCGCTGGAAGCTTTTCATTGCTTCTTTTGAGCAAACTTTAGAGGAGTCACCGCAAACGCTATCTGGTATTGGGGAGTCGACTAATGTGTCTAATACGAATAATATTGAAGAGACGAATAGCAACTCGTTAGGGGCACTGTATCAACTGTTTGAAATGGAGAATACAAAAGCCAATCTTGATATTGGGTTGAATGCTTCAAGCCTGATTGAATACAGTCCTTTTATTCGTATTAAGTTACGTTATCGTAAACGTTTAACAACGGAATTGACTAGCCGTTTGACTCAAAATACTTTTTGGAGCACCACTCGTGGTGGGGCATTAGATTTAAAACAGACATTTGATTATGCGTATCGCAAAGATATTCTACTACGCAGTCAAACCTCCGCAATCTGGTGGAACCGTGATAAATACACGCAACTCAACCAAAAAGCCATACTGTTTAATAAGTTAAATGCGCATCGAGTGCATGCCTATTATTTACGCGGTCAATGGGATAATTCCTTTGGCTCAATGGTTTTTCAGGAGGTTGCTACGGGGATAAATTGGCGAGAAAAGCTGTATAAAGAGTGGTTATTTGCAGAACTAGAACCTAGGTTAACTTGGCGAGCAAACGATGATTTTAAACAGCCCATTGCTAGTGTGATGTTTATGCTTGAGATGCGCTTTTATCATCGTCATTAGTTCGGTTCTTCAGAGAGCTTTTAGTGTTTTCTATTTCGGCATTCAAATTTAATTTCAGCTGAGGGCACTTTGCTTCCTGAAAAGGGCGGTTTGGTTTCATGAACAGAGATCGTATGCAGTCGTTTTTTTAAAGAGCGACAAAATCCCATCGCTTCTCGAGTCACCTCTTTTTGCAGCATGCCCGCCCCAGGATAATAGAAGTCTGTTTTTGTAATTTCATAACTATTGGCACCCGTTTGAATAATTTGTATCTCTTGTACGGTACTACAGGCGCTTAATGTGATGATACTCATCAATAAAATAAAGAAATGTTTCATGCTGGATATGTCCTATCCGTAAATTAAGTAAGAATTAAAAAGGGGTAAAGTCATTGTCCATCGAGTGTGTGTTGTGAGAATTTATGCTCATTGCTTGGCATACGCCTTGGTCAATGAGTAGGTTTAAATTATCAATGGAGTCTTGAAAGCCTAATTTAGCCGCTGTGGTAAAAAAGTTACACGCTTTTTCAGTATTTTTTTCAAAGCCATGTCCATAGAGTAACATCATTCCAATATTATGCATGCCTTGTGGTGCGCCTTTTTCCGCGGCGGTTTGATAAAGTTGTGCGGCTTTTTGATAATTTTGTTTAACATAGAGACCTTGTTCGTACATTAAACCTAAGCTGAGTTTAGCGTCTAAAAGACCTTGTTCGGCTGCTTTTTCAAACCACTTAAAAGCTTGCTCAGCAGAAGGTTCTACCCCTTGACCCGTAATAAAAAGATGCGCTAAGTTATTTTGGGCTTCAGCCACACCATTTTCGGCCGCTAGTAATAGCCATTTTGCCGCTTCTTTCTCATTTTTTTTAACGATATCGCCTTGTAGGTATAGGGTTCCCATATAGCTTTGTGCATTTGGATTACCTGCACTTGCAGATAAGGTGAGCCATTTCAGTGCTTCTTTAGGCTGTTTTTCTGTCCCAATACCAAATAGAGCCATGTGGCCGATCAAAAATTGGGCTTGATCATTTTGCTTACTTGCACTTTCTAATAAGGTTTTATAGGCTTCGCTATAGTGCTCATTATTATAGAATTCAATACCTTGTTCAAAAGGGGTTTTCGGAGGGGATTCAGCCCATGCGGCTGCCGATAGGTTAAGCAGTAATAGGGCGGTTAACCATATATTTAGTTTTGTCATAAATGCCTTGCTGAATAGTGTAAAAAATAGAATATGATTTTACAGAATGCCTCTTAATTTACAAGAGGTGGGGTTTATAGATTCTTTCCCCCCCCCTCCTCATTCGTATTTCTATTGGGAAAGTCGGGTTTAAATAAAGGCCTGCATAACTTCAAATTTAGTTTGGTTTGTGACAATAACGTTGTTGCGTTTCAGTTTGGCTTGATAGAGCGCTTCATCCGCTTTAATGTAGAGTTCATTATTATTTAATCGATTATGACAGCAACTGATATGCGCACCAATGGATATGGTCATGTAGTCTCCTATTGCACTATCGGAATGGGTAATATTGAGTTTTTCTACCTTGATTCTGATATGGTCTAAAAAGTGAAGAGTTTGCTCACGATCAAAACCAGAAAAAATAAATCCAAACTCCTCTCCCCCTAAACGAAAAACATAGTCATTTGGGCGTTTTAAGCATTGAGAGAATACTTGAGCAATTTGAATTAATGCCTGATCGCCCGCAGGGTGTCCATAGTTGTCGTTATATTTTTTAAAATAATCAATGTCAATGATCGCCAACGTGACAGCATTTTTATTTCGAGCGGCTAGGCGCAACTCTTTTTCAAGCGTTTGATCAAAATAACGTCGATTATAGAGCTTGGTTAGGGGATCGGTAATGGAGAGTTCTTCAATCGCTTTACGGTCTGAAATATCTTGAATAATATTGGAATAACTGCACACATTGTAATTTTCATCCAGTTCAGGATGTATCGTAGAGTAAATCCATTTTAAATGGTGGTGAGAGGTACGAATACACAACTCGCCTTTCCAGGTTGTACCTGTTGATGCGGTGATTAAAATATCTTCTGGTTGTATATCAGAGGCTTTAGAGGCTCTTGCAAAACTCCGGAAAGTAGCGAATTTCTTGGCTTTCGGAGGCCAAAAAGAAATGCCTGATTCATTTTGGTAAAATAAGTTTGCAACTTAAACCAAAAAAGTCATTAGCATAGGCCAATACTCATGAAT
>WFNQ01000167.1 GCA_015488565.1 Thiomicrorhabdus sp. | reverse complement strand
TTCCGCCAGTGCTTTGCAACGTGCCTTTTGGGTCTTCAGAGCGTTGTTCAAGCAGTTCATAACGAACCCCTGGTGTAATCGTCCAGTTGCCGGTTTCAATGGTGTCTTGAAGGTAGACGGCTAAGGCTTTGGTCTCTTGAAAACGATCACCTGCATCGCCTGGTGTGCCTCGAACTACACCAGTAATCGTGCCATTGACGGCTTGGGTATAGGTGTCTTCCCATTGAAAACGTCGGATGCTATCTTGGTGAAGGCGGATACCTGCTTGAATTTCATGCTGAACTTCTTGTCCACCAAATCGAAAATACCCGACAGATTCTACGCCTTGAGACTCATAGGAGCGGTTATTGGCTCTGACATCAAAGTCACCAGCCGCCAAGCCTTTCATAATATCTTGTGACAGACCCGGTGTTTCAATGATATTGGCAATATCATCGCCATTGATTTTATTGAGTTTGTACCAATTACGGTTAAATTCTGTTTTATATAATGTGTTGATAATATCAATATCATCGGTTGGGCTTAGACTCCAACGCAATGAGGTTTGTTGTTGTGCACTTTTGATATTATCAAAACGTGATGCGGCATAACGACGGTTGGGGTCGGCATCAAAATCCGCTTGCGACAGCCCTAAGTAAGTTTCATTGGCATCCAAATCGCTGGTGCCATGTTTCAGCTCAATGCGCTGATACATCTCGGTATTGGGTTCCCAAGCGAGTTTTATTGTGGTGTCTTTTTTGGTAAATCCTGTTTGGTCACCAGCTCTAAAATCGGCGGTTTCATCAATGGTTTTAAAGCCATCACTTTGACGTTGATATCCCTCGATTAACACCCCGATTTGTCCAATAGACGTATCTAAGGTATTGCCCACATACGCATGGGTACGTTGTTCATTAAAGCTACCAAAAGTGGTTTTTAAGTAGGCTTTTTCTTTTGTGGGAATGAACGTTGAAAGGTAGTTAATCACCCCGCCAGTCGTATGGGGGCCATATTTAATTTGGCTAGAACCTTTTAATACTTCTAAGCCACTCATTCGTCCCGAAGTAGGGGTGTAATAAGCCGAAGGTGCAGAGTAAGGAGCGGGTGCCATCATTACGCCGTCTTCCATAATGGTGACTTTAGAGCTACGCGTGGTATCGGCACCGCGCAAACTGATGCTGGGAAATAAGCCAAAGCCATCTTCTTCACGCACATATACGCCAGGCACTTTACGCAATATACGGTTAACGTCGTCGTAGTTTTGTTGGCGAATATCTTGTTTGGTTACGACTTGAGCAGAGCCTGATATTTTTTCGATATTGGCGGGGTTGCCAATGACCATCATTTTATCGAGTACGGTTATCTCATTTTCATTCGCCGTGCTCTCGGCTAGGGCAGGGAGAGATAGGCCGAGAATGGCGAGAGCAATGGCGTTTTGCAATAAAGATTTTTTTGCTTTCATGTTTAAGTTCCTATGGTTAAGGTAAGAGTTTTTTAACTGTTTGATGGTCATTATAGAGATTTTTTGTTAAATGTAAATGAGAATCGTAATCATTAAGATGCGTACTTACGTTTAATGTTGTTTGTGCATAGAAAAGGGAGGAAATATGTCATTTATAATTAATTTGGGTATATAGTTGATTTAAAGCGGGTTTAGAAAACTTCCTTTAACAAGAGAGCTTTGCACCCAAATGCTTATATTATTTTTCATATTTCTATGTAAAGACTTAGGTTGCACAAGAGGGTTGACGGATTAAAAATGCTTTAATTATCATTGTTTTATTAAGGTAGTTGGCAGGCGTTACGCTATTTTTTCTCTCGCCATACTCACGAGCAAAGATCTCAATAAATTTAAAAAGGTGTATTTACATGCATAAATCAAAAAAACCGATTGGCTTTTGGTCTGCTGTAGCGATGGGTATTGGTGCGATGGTGGGGGCAGGTATTTTTGCTTTACTGGGCGAAGCCAGTGCTATTTCAGGCAGTGCCGTTTATATCTCGTTTATTATCGGTGGCATTATTGCACTGTTTAGTGGCTATTCGTTAGGAAAGCTTGGTGCGCGTTATCCGTCTTCGGGGGGGATTGTGGAATACCTCTCTCAAGCGTATGGCATTGGATTCTTTACTGGAACGATGAGCATCATGCTTTATTTTTCAGCCATCGTCTCGTTAAGTTTAATCGCCAAAGCATTTGGTAATTATGCCGTTACCTTTTTACCGGCGGATTTTTCCCTTTTATGGCACCACTATTTTTCCATTGGGATTGTGTTGTTTTTTGTTTTGATTAACTTAAAAGGAGCAAAGGATGTCGCGATTTGGGAGAAAGCTACCGTTGCGATTAAGTTTGCGGTGTTATGTGGGTTGGCGATTGCTGGCATCACATACCTTAATCCCGTTTTGTTATCGCCCAGTACCTATCCACCCGTAGGAGATGTTTTCTTTAGCTTGGCCATTACTTTTTTTGCTTACGAAGGGTTTCGAGTGATTACCAATACCGCAGAAGATATGCCTGATCCTGCTAAAACGTTACCCCGAGCCATTATGACCGCGATTTTACTGGTGATGGTTTTGTATGTGGCGATTGCAATTGCGGTATTTGGTAACTTGCCTACCGATAAAGTCATCGCCGCCAAAGACTTTGCTTTAGCCGAAGCAGCGCTGCCTATCTTTGGGCAGGTAGGATTTACCGTGGTGGCAATTACCGCATTAATCGCCACCGCATCGGCGATTAATGCCAACTTATACGCCGTAACAAATGTAACCTATCAATTAGCCAAAGACGGCGAGTTACCAGCCGTATTTGGTAAACCCATTGCGCATAGTCGGGAAGGATTGTTAATCAGTGGCGCATTAATCATCATATTGTCTTTGTTGTTCGATTTATCCGACATCGCCGCGATTGGTTCCATCTCCATTTTGTTTATTCATGCGGTGACTCACATAGGGCATTTAAAACTGTTAAAGCAAACTGGCGCCTCTAAAATATTGGTCATCATAGCCGCCGCATTAAGCCTTGTCGCGATGGTGCTGGCATTAATCTATATCAGTCAGCACTCCGATCATATTGTTGTTGTGTTAATTGGCTTTGTGGTCGCCGCTGCAACAATAGAGGTCGCATTGCAAAAAATAGCCAAACGAGAAGTGAAACCGAGAATCACTTGATGGGTATCCAACTGATAGACGGCGTGATTTGGGTATAAGTTTTATAAAAAATCCTGTCGATAAAACAGAGCTAATTGATGATAAACGTTAGGAAAAGCTCGTTTTAAAACCCTTGGTGCTTCAAAGAAATATTCAGTTGTCACGGCAAAAAACTCCGCGGGGTTGGTGGCTGCGTAAGGATTAATGGTTGTTTTTATACCATGATTAAGTTGCGCATTGAGTTGTTCAAAAGCTTGAGAAAATACATCAAACCAAACTTGTTGACTCATATTGGAATGCAAAGGGGGGTGGCCATTGGTGTCTCCGTCGAGCATATCTAATTTATGCGCCATCTCATGCAGTAATACTTGGTTGGCGTGTTTGCGTAACGGGTGTGGTTGGTCATCTTGCCAATTAATGATAATACCGCCTTGATAGTGCGTTTCACCCGATTCAAATCCTCCCCAACTACCCATAAGCCCTTGTGTATTAAAGGTGGTTTTTCGTCCATTATGAAAAGGCGTAGGGTAGACCAAAATGTGTTGCCAATTACGAATCCATGTTAATCCACTGTCTTGTTCTGGGTTTTCGAACCCAAACAGTAGGATAGCCGCCTGCGTGGCAATGGTTATTCGCATGATATCGTTTAAATAAAACCCATTAACAGGCTGAATACTTTTTTGGTTTAACACCTGACCCGCAAGTAATCGTAGCTGCATTTTTTGACGATTGGTATAGCGTTGCATTAAAGGCATTTGAGCGATGGATTGGTGCCAAATTTTGAGTGGTATTTTGCTTTTTCGTACGGTGCGCTGTAATAAAAATCGATTTATTTTTGTAATAAAACCCATTTTGTTATTCCTTATTGTGTAAAGGTGTCATGGTTAAGTAGTGTTGTCTGGCTTGGTCGATGATTTGGCAGAGTGGTTCAAGGGCGTGAATAAGCCTTGCGGTTGGGCGTTGATAGTGGCTGTTATTCAGTAGATAGATTTGTTGGTTTTTAACGGCTTGAAGATTTGGGTATTGTTGCCAAAAGGTAAGCCAATCCTGTTGAAAGCTGGCTTGTCCACCCAGTAAAAAAACTTGCGGGTTACGTTTAAAGAGACTTTCTAACCCAATAGTCGCAGTGAGTTTAGGCAGGTCTTCATAGATATTTTTTGCACCACAGGCGGCAATGGCTTGGCTAATGAATTGATCGCCATTCATGGTAATTATGGGTTGGTGCCATATTTGGTAAAAACTGGTTACGGGGGGGCGATTTTGATAGGTTTGTCGTATGTGCGTTAGGGTGCTTCGTAACGTTTGTGCGGTTTGCTGTGCTTGGGTTGGGTTGCCCGTCAGTTGCCCGAGTGCCTCAATTCGATTGGGAATGTCTTCGAGTTGAGTTACCTCAAATAGTTGTACGTTAAAACCGAGCTCTTTAAGTCGTTTGATGTCTTGTGGTCGATTACCTGATGTCCATCCCAGAATTAAATCGGGATTGAGTTGAATAATTTTTTCTAAATTGATGGCGTTGTAGCCCCCAATAATGGGTTTGCTGAGAGCATCTTTGGGGTAGTCGGAATAGGAAACCACGCCCACAATTTGATCTCCTGCGCCTGCCGAATAAAGCATTTCGGTAATGTGCGGTGCGAGTGAAATAATACGTTGGTAGGGTTGAGATTCAGTCTGGGATAAAGCGGTATTTGCCCAAATGAGTTTTGGGATAAGTAATAAAAAAATCAGTGTAATGGTATTGATGATAAAAATAATTTGAATGAATGTGACGGTATTTTGTTTTTTGGGTAGGGGGGGGATAGAATTTAGTGGGTGCATTTAGAGAGGCTTATAAAGGATAAAATAGAGGATATTTTACCTTTTTATAAGCCTGTTTTGAGAGGTTTCTAAACCAGGTGACGGCGACGTCTTGCCGCCATAAAGCCAATTAAGCCTAGCCCACCTAACATTAACGCATAGGTTGAAGGTTCAGGCACTGCTGAGACCAGTGTGCCTGTGACTTGAATTTCACTTAAGGTAAATACTTTAGGTGTGTAAGCTTTGAAACCAAAGTTGGATAGCGTGATCTGGTTGGTGGCGACGTGTTCAAGTGCTGTCCCTGATAGATCAAATAAATCATCCTGAGGCTTGTTAAAAAAGATTTGGCCAAAGGGCGTACTGGTAACGGCTTCGCCATTAATAGTTGCGGATTCCAGTGAACTATTTTGGCCTAATGCACTGAAAAAAGAAACGTCATCAATGTAGTAGTCATCATCTAAAAATAGAGTAATGGAGGCTCCATTTCCATATATTAAATGACCAATATCCGCTGTTTGAATGTCACCATCAGCAAGCGTTCCTGTTCCTCCATTGTAGCTGAATATACCAGGAAGAAATCCATTGCTTATTGTTCCTGTGTAGGAATGCTCTAGATTTAATGTACCCGTAGGATAGGAACCACTGATATTGTATCCCGTAATATTGGCAAGATTGGTGGCCGAGAATGCCGAGCTGGCGAAGAGTGTAGCGGCAAAGAACGTTAACAGTTTTTTCATGGAGGATACCTCAGATAGTAATTTATACTTGATTGGATTGTGATTTTTCTTAGTTGTTGCGTACTATATCATAGTCTTATTGGTTTTTAATGGAAAAAAATAGCGAATATAAGCAGGCAGTAAATGGCAAGATCCACTTTTAAACGGTGTTGTAAGCACTGTCTAACATGCTGTTTTTTAATGATTTTTGGGCTGTTTTCTCTGCCGAACTTAGGTTTGGGTTTAAGCTTGCCAAAGTAACTTGTGTCGCCACCAAGCTGGACATTGATATTGAGCGCCATGGCGGTAATGGGGTGGCCAGAATTGGGGCTGTCGTGTTGTTTTCCTTGGGTGTAAAAGTCCCAAAAACGCCCGTTAAAATAGACAATTCTAATGAGAATCGCGGTGAGTCGGGCAGGAATCCAGTTAACGATATCGTCCAGTTTAGCGGCATATTTCCCAAATTTTTCGTAGCGTTCTGTACGGTACCCAACCATCGAATCTAATGTATTAATGGCTTTGTAGAGCAGTATCCCCGGTAGCCCAAATAGCAGTAGATAAAACAGTGGGGCAATGACGCCATCGCTTAGGTTTTCGGCATAGGATTCAATGCCTGCCTTGTAGCAATCGCTGTTATTTAGGGTGTCAGTATCACGGCTTACCAGATGTTTAAGTGCTTTTTGAGGTGTGTTTGTTTGAATTAATGCCAATACACTGTCATGCAGCATTCTGTGTGCAATGAGCGTTGAACTTAGTATGGCGGTGAGTGTGATTAGCATTATTTGAGAGAGGGGGGGGGAGAAAAAAGAGTCACTTAATTTAAAGAGCATGAGTTGAATGCCGTAACCAACCAATC
>WFNQ01000166.1 GCA_015488565.1 Thiomicrorhabdus sp. | reverse complement strand
GGTAGACTTAGATTACACCAAAGCACACTATTACGGCAGTCACGACACAATCAATCCAAACGGAATTATTCCACTAGGCCCGATTCAGAATTTTAACCAAACCCATAACCGAAATCGATTTGAATAAAAAAACAAGGGGTTTAAAGAACATATGAAAGCAAAAGTAGACTTGGTCAATATAAAACAAATAACTCCTATTTCATACTGGTGGTTGGTGTTGGTTTTAGCGCTCAACAGTTTTTTGTGTTTATAAAAAGAGCTCTGGGTAATACGATGCTTTTGCAGAATTCGGTAATGCTCATGTTGGAATGGCAACACTATTTCGTACATAAAGGTTAAAGACTTTGATTCCTAACGTATTTAAGGAATATAACAGGTATGGAAAAAATGCTTAATGAAGACTCATTAGTTGCAAGTCAAAAAAGAGCGAATCTACAATAATCAATATTTAAACCGAAGTGAAGTATTGCTTGATATTACAGATTACATCGGATGGTGCATCCATAATAGAATGCACTGTACGCTTGATTCTGAATTACCAGAAGATTATGAATAAGCCTACAAAACCCAAATTAGCTTGTTAGGTGCGAATAATTAATCTTTGTGTACGAGATGGTGTTGTCATTTCACACTATCAGATGGATAAGTCATATTTTATTTCAGGATTGACTGATTAGTGTAGATAAAGTTGTAATGAAGCTACATACTTAAAATACTCATTTAGAACATTTTTGTAGATGCTTATCCCAATAAGGGGGATCGCCA
Organism: Thiomicrorhabdus sp.; assembly: GCA_015488565.1. Taxonomy (GTDB): domain Bacteria; phylum Pseudomonadota; class Gammaproteobacteria; order Thiomicrospirales; family Thiomicrospiraceae; genus Thiomicrorhabdus. The sequence continues at coordinate 1,547 of WFNQ01000166.1, read as the reverse complement.
AATTGTTCGACTAAATGATCAATTAATAATCGTGATTTTTGTGATATATAACGTGTTTTTGGGTAGACAACGTAGGCATTTTTGGGAGGAGTTGAATATTCAGGCAAGATAGGTACAAGCTCTTTTCTCAACAACGCTTTCCAGACAATAAAGGAGGGTAAATTTATAATACCATGTCCCGAGATAGCCATATCTCTTAAAAAATCACCATTATCTGCATGAATCTTTGCCTCAATAGGGATCGTTATTTCCTTATTTTCTTTATCCATAAATGTCCAAGAATTCATGTTATCTTCTAACGAGTAACGTAATAATGAATGTTGCTTTAAATCACTCGGTTGTTCAGGTAGACCCCGCTGATTTAAATAATCAGGGCTGGCACACATAACGAGATTAATGGAGGTAATTCGCCTTGCTTTTAAGCTTGAATTTTCAAGGTTCCCAATACGAAAAGCCAAGTCATAGCCACCTTCAATTAAGTCAATATGTTGATCTGAAAAATCGACTTGTAAATTTAATGCTGGATGCTCTTTAATAAATGAGTCTAAAGCAGGGGCTAAGTGCATTAATCCAAATGAAAGAGGTGCCGTTAGGCGTAGCGTTCCCTGTGGAAAAGTTTGTGGGGCAGATGTCATTGCATCTAGGGTGGTTACATCATTCAATATGCTTAATGCGTTTGTGTAATACGAACGCCCTGCTTCGGTGAGACTAGACGTTCTAGTGGTTCGATTCAGCAAGGTAACGCCTAAGAGATTCTCCAGCTCAGCAAGACGTCGACTTACAGCAGATTTGGCTATATTTAACTGCTGTGCTGCAAGCCCAATACCTCCTGCTTCAACAACTCGAATAAAAATTTGCATATTTTCAAGCTGTCCCATCATTTTTCTCCTTGGTGAATTTTAAATAAAAGTGTACCACTGATTTAAAAAAGTTAGAGTGTAATCCCCCCATTTTTAATCAATCTTAGAAGTAGAGGGTTATATTAGCGGTGTTGCACTTAATGATCTGAATTCAAGAATGGTTATATTCTAATGCCGGCTATTTTAAAGCAATTTAAAGCCCAGAGACTTAAGTGTTTTTTGAAGTGCGGGCGGTGCGTTTACTACGGTGTGTTGGTGCCATTCGCGGTAAACGGGAAAGTGGCGTCGGTAGTGTTCGTATTTTTGATGTACTTGCTGGATGTTATCTGAACGAATGGCTTGATCGTCCTGTTGAATATTGTGTGTTTGTTGAAATAAAGCGTGCAGCGTGGCCTGAGGAGATGCTTTTTCTTCGAGCTGAATGGCTGGTGGTAGGGGGGGTAAATTTTGTTGCCAGTCTGTTTGAGGTGTTTTATTCCAGGCGTTGCAAAGAGCATGGTATACCATGCTACTCCCCGCCACTTTTGCATCAAGGGAGTGGCCAGCAATATGTGGTGTGGCTAAATAGGCTGTTTGGTATAGGGGGGGAGAAATTTTTGGTTCGTTTTCCCAGCAGTCAATCACATTGGCAAGCGTTGGGGTGTGTTGCCAAGCCGTTTCGTTAATGATGCCACCTCGTGCTGCATT
>WFNQ01000165.1 GCA_015488565.1 Thiomicrorhabdus sp. | reverse complement strand
TTGGTAAGGTGGCCGACTGGTTGCCCGGTTTTGGTATTGTCGCTGCCGTTTTAGGCGTGATTTTAACCATGGAATTGCTGGGCGGTGACATGGATGTGGCTAAAATAGGAACGGCAATTGGTGCCGCCTTAGTCGGTACGTTAACAGGGGTATTTATGGCGTTTGCTGTATTAGCCCCGTTTGTTCATGCAATGGAAGTGATGATTCGTCAAGACACGGCCTTGCTGGATATGACATCAGCCTTTATGTCCGCTTATGCCAATGGCGTCTCCCCCAATATCGCATTAGAAATCGGGCGACAACGTATTCCGCCTGAATTTGAAGTGCCAAGAGATGTCTAGGGGGTTTGTTATCATGTTGCGAGGTGCAGAATAATGTCTCGTCGCCGCCGAGGTCATGATGAAGGTGCGCACGGGGGTGCGTGGAAAATAGCATTAGCCGATTTAATGACCGTGTTAATGGTGTTCTTTTTGGTTATGTGGTTAATGGCCGCCGTCGATCCAAAAGAGCGTGATGCTTTTGTTCAAAGCATATCGGGTGAACCGGTTGATAGCGGTGATATTCCGATGCTCGACAGTGTCCCTCCGCAGTCTGATGTTATTCAGTTAGACTTAAAGCCACCTGCGTCTCAAGCGGAAATTGAAGCCGCAATGAAGGATATTAGTCCAAAAGACATTAATATCGAAGACACGCCAGAATACACTCGTATTACCTTAAAATCCGATAGTTTCTTTGAAAGCGCACGCGCCACCATCAATGACAATACGAGAGCGCAACTTGAAAAACTCGGTGAAACATTGGCTGGACGAGGGCAGTACATCAGCATTACTGGTTATACCGACAATCTACCCATTAATAACTTTCAATTTCCATCTAACTGGGAACTTTCTGCCGCCCGTGCCGCCACCGTGGCTCGCACCTTTATTGATATGGAAGTCGATCCTAGGCTGATTACCATTGAAGGCAAGGCAGACAATGATGCGGTTGCGCCCAATAAAACGGCTTATGGTCGGTCATTGAATCGCCGCGTAATCATTCTGATTGATAAAGTTACCCCAGTGTCATTTGATTAGCGGTCAATATGACGCTTGCCCGTTACACCGTCATTATCGGACTTTGATCCGATAATCATCGTAGCCTTTGGAGATCCCCTGGTCAAGCCAGAGGATGACGAATAGGATGATGAGTAAAGAGCGTCAGGTAAATAAACAGTCGATATGATACCGATCCCTTCTATTAAATCTAAGTCTTACTTGAGATTGGTACTTTATCAATGTGTTTATCCATTGCTTCTATTACATTGGAATGGAATGGTAAGTTGGTTTTTTCTTTTTGCCAATGCTCATGGAAAAGAGCCACTGTTTCAATGGCAGTATCCAATACGACCTTTTCAGGTATTAAGGCTTTGGCGGCGAGGTGTTTTAGCTCGTCGAATGTAAATTCATCAAAACGTTTTGTTCGACTAAAATTTAGCGCGACTTTATCCTCTTCTAGATACGGGGTGGTTGAGACAAAATCATAGGCGGGAGAGAGCGTTGCATTTCGTTTATCTGGATAGATAAGTGACCAGTTTTTAAGGTGCATATCGGCATTGCCAATCAATGTATTAAACACAAGCCTGCGAATAAATTCTGAAATATCTTTTTCGTCGCTTTCAGCGCCAATAACGTGTGCGATATTGGCTGCGCTTGCTTTTGTATATTTATCTTTTGGGTAAACGTCAAAAACTTGTGCAAAGTCTTCAATATGGGCGGGGTGGTTGTCCGCTAGCCTCACTGCCCACGCTACCAACGATGGAATTAACCGCCGAAACGTATTTGCGGGGAATGAGTGCAAGCTCCAACTCTCGCGCAATGGCGACAAGGCTCGAAAGTCGTAAATCAACATTGCCACTTTCGATTTTTGAAATGTGGCTTTGTGGAACACCGGCTCGGGCACTGAGTTCACACTGGCTTAGCCCCAAGTTTTAACGAGATTTTTTAAGCTGTTGTGCGATATATTGTGTTGAATAGTTCATTTTGATGCGTTATGCCATATCAATTAACGGAAAATATAGATAAGTATATATCGAATAATGAACAGCCTGTTTAAATAAATGATTAGTAATGGTATATCTTATATGGGTTGGTATATACAGTAGTAGATCAAAAATGGTTAGTCAAAAACGGCTTTTGACACAATGCTCCCCAAAAATCTCCTCCCCTTCTCATTTTTTATTTACACAGAGCGCAATGACTATCTTTTTTGAGATTTAGAGTACGAATCATCATGGTGTAGGCATCTATTATCATGAGCTTTCCCGTTAGGGTGGGAAGGTTTAACAAGGCTTTGATGGCTTCGGTGGCTTGCATGCTGCCAATGATTCCGACCACGGGAGAGAGTACGCCGTTTTGACTGCAAGAGGTGTCTTGAGTGCTACTTTTGGGGTAGAGGCATTGGTAGCAGGGGCTGTCTGGTTTGCGAAAATCGTAGGTGCTGAGCTGGCCTTCCCAGCGAATGGCGGCGCCTGAAATTAAGGGTTTTTTTGCTTGAAAGCAACTTTGATTGATGAGGAATCGGCTGTCAAAATTGTCGGTGCAGTCCAGTACCACATCGGCGGTTTGAATCAGCGCTAAGGTTTCTTGTTGAGTGAGTTGCGTGTCTACTGTGTGAATTTGAATACGGTGGTTGAGAGCTTGTAAATTTGCTTTTGCCGAAGCGACTTTACTTTGCCCTATGTTTTGTTCTCGGTGTACAATTTGGCGCTGTAGGTTGGAGTCATCTACGTGGTCAAAATCCACTAGGGTGAGTGTGCCAATGCCTGCTGAGGCAAGGTAGAGTGCCGCGGGTGAACCAAGGCCGCCTAGGCCAAAAATAACAGCGTGGGATTGCGTGAGTTTGAGTTGGCCGGCATAGTCAACTTCGGGCAGTAATATGTGTCGGCTATAGCGGGACAATTCGGCATCGTTGAGTTCGGTTTTATGGCTGGGTGTTGTGGCGTGTTCTGTGGTGTGTTCTGTCATCGTTTTTGTCCTAGGGTCACTCTGGGATTGCCTGCAAGGTCGTGTTGTAATTGAATGCTTGCAAAGCCGTTGATTTGAAACTGGTTGGCAACGGAGTCGGCTTGATGGTATCCGTGTTCAATAAGTAACCAGCCTTTTGGGGTTAAGTGTGCCGCCGCTTGTTGGGTAATGTATCGAATATCGTCCAGTCCATCTTCACCTGAGGTGAGTGCAGAGAGTGGTTCAAAGCGCACGTCGCCTTGGGTAAGGTGAGGGTCTTTTTCTTCGATATAGGGCGGGTTGGAGACGATGTAGTCAAAGGTGGCGTGAGGGGAGGTCAGTGCTGAAAACCAGTTACTTTGTAGAAATTGAATATTCAGTTGATGGCTGTCTGCATTGTGTTGTGCGATCTTAAGCGCTTTTGTACTTTGGTCTACGGCGGTTACGGCAAGTTGAGGTTGTTCACTTTTTAAGGCCAGTGCAATGGCGCCACTTCCTGTGCCTAAATCGAGCAACGTAGGATAAGGGGGGGGGAGAATTTTTTTGGCTTCTTTTGCCATCAGATTGAGCGTGGTTTCGACTAAGGTTTCGGTGTCAGGACGTGGAATTAAGGTGTCTTGGGTGACTTTGAGTGATAATCCCCAAAATTCACGTTCGCCTAATATATGGGCGATTGGGTAACCTTGTAGGCGTTGTTCTAATAGGGGGGGGAAGTTTTTTAGTTGTTCGGCAGAAGGGACTTTTTCTGGCCAAGTAAACAGGTAGGTGCGAGAGACGTTGAGTGCATGGCTTAGCAGTAACTCGGCATCCAATTGTGGAGAGTCGATTAGCCCATGTTGCATCAGTTGTTGTGATGCAACGCTTAATAGGGTTTGAATGTCTTGTTGTTCCGAATCTGACATGGAATTGGACAGGCTCCTAAGGTTAATTTTCGGAACTGAGTTCAGCCAATAGTGCCGCTTGGTGTTCTGAAATTAATGGGCTAATCACTTGGTCTAACCCGCCATTCATTACTTCATCTAGCTTGTACAACGTGAGGTTAATTCGATGATCGGTTACGCGCCCTTGAGGGTAGTTGTAGGTACGAATGCGGTCGGAACGGTCTCCTGTTCCAACTAGGCTTTTACGTTCTTGGGCAATTTCGTTGTCGTGTACTTGCTGTTTGGCATCCATAATACGTGCCGCTAACAGGGACATGGCGCGGGCGCGGTTTTTGTGTTGAGAGCGCTCGTCTTGACACTCAACCACGGTGCCCGTTGGAATGTGGGTAATACGAATGGCCGAGTCGGTTTTGTTTACATGCTGTCCACCTGCTCCCGAGGCACGGAAGGTGTCCACTTTTAGGTCAGCAGGGTTTAACTCCACTTGCTCGACATCGGGGGCTTCGGCCATAATAACGACGGTGGCGGCGGAGGTATGAACACGCCCTTGGGTTTCTGTTGCGGGTACGCGTTGTACACGGTGTGCGCCCGATTCAAATTTTAATTTAGAGTAAGCACCGTCACCAATGATGCGGACAATAATCTCTTTATAGCCGCCGTGATCGCCTTCACTGGTATTAATCACTTCAACCTGCCAACGCTCTTTTTCGGCATAACGGCTGTACATTTTAAACAGGTCGCCCGCAAAAATAGCGGCTTCGTCACCGCCTGTTCCGGCTCGAATTTCTAAGAAGATATTGGCATCGTCATTCGGGTCGGTTGGAAGCAACATGGTTTGTAAGTGGGTTTCAAGCTCAGTAATTTGCGCTTTCAGTTCGGGAAGCTCTTCTTGTGCCATCTCTTTCAACTCGGCATCGCCTGAATTAATCATGTCCATGGCTTCGTCAAGGTCTTCTTGCGCGCGATTAAAGGCATTAAAGGTGTCTACAACGGGGGTGAGCTTGGCATGTTCCTTGGAAAGCGCCATAAACTTTTTTTGATCGCTGATGACGTCCGGTTCACAAATTAAGGCATTGACTTCGTCTAGGCGTTCTACCAAGTGTTCTAATTTACTACGAATAGAGTCTTTCACTGCGTGTCTCGATTTTTAAAGTTTTTAAAGGTAAATGTAAATTATTATAGGGGGGGGGAGAAAATTAAATGATTAAATTTAAACCCGCTAATGATGTGGTTTGTTCTTTTGTGGGCAAATTAAAATATTTTTAGCGCATTTAATGAGGGTTTTATTGCCCTCTATACCCGCTTGATGAAGCGAAGAGGTAGGAGTATGAATCAGTTTATTGGTCAATTGATTAGCCAGTAGTTTAATGATCTCTTCAGGGTTTACATTTTGTTCTAGCTGATGCAAAGCATGGTCTAAGGCCTCTTTTTTTAGCACCATCGCTTGTTGGCGATATACTTTAATCAGCGGGTTAACTTGCTGAGTTGCCTTAAGTTGTGCCATAAAATTATTGGCTTGCAGTTCAATAATTTCTTCCGCTTCTAATGCGGCTGTTTGCCTTGAGGCTTTATTGCTTTCAATAATCTCTTGTAAATCATCTACGGTGTATAGGTACACATTTTCAAGTTGTCCAATACTGGATTCAATATCACGAGGAACGGCAATATCGACCATAAACATGGGGGTGTTTCTACGTTTTTTAAGGGCTTGAACGACTTGTTCTTTTTTAAGAATCACATTAGGGCTACCCGTTGAGCCAATCACAATGTCTGCTTCATGCAGGTGACTATCGATTTCATCCAGCTGAATGGCATAGCCTCCCACGCTTTCGGCCAAATTATGGGCGCGTTCAAACGTTCGGTTGGCGATGGTTAAATTGCCAATTTTTGCCTCGGTTAGATGGCGTGCCACTAATTCAATGGTTTCACCCGCACCAAGCAGTAATGCGGTCTGTTTGGATAGATCGCCAAAAAATTGTTTGGACAGTGCCACGGCAGAAAAAGCAACGGACACAGGACTTGAACCAATGGCCGTATCGGTTCGCACCTGTTTGACGGTTTTAAAAATGTGTTGGAATAGGTTTTCTAATGTACGATTAATGCTATTGGCTTTGCGAGCCGCATTGTAAGCGTCTTTGATTTGGCCAAATATTTGTGGCTCACCCAATACTAACGAGTTCAGTCCGCTGGATACCCGCATAATATGTTTCACCGCATCTAAATTATGATGAAGATAAAGGTAGGGGGTTAAGGCGCTGAGTTCCAGCTCAAAGAAAGCATGAAGCCAATCTTGAATGTGTTGGTGTGTTTTGTCTTCTTTTAAGATGCAGTAAATTTCGGTACGGTTACACGTTGAGAGAATAATGCATTCGGCAATTAAAGATTGTGATTTGAGCTCGTTAATAGCGACTTGGGCGCGTTCCGTGGTAAATGAAACCGTTTCTCGGATATCGACAGGCGCCGTTTCGTGATTTACTCCGAGTGTAATAAGGTTCATATAAAAAAGGCTATACCATTTAATCCGAATAAAGCAGAGGACAGTCCGCCACTAAAGAGCCGTAATTCTGCTAAATTTTGGTGGGAATTGCAAGTTCTTTATTGATTAGGTGACCACCAATCCCTGCATGGAAGCGTGATAAATAGTGTAAGCATTTGGAAAATTTAGTTTTTTTAAATCTGTCGTCGTCTCCGTGGGTTTGGCGTGATAGTTTAAAATGGTATGTTTTTCAACGAGTTGTGTCAGAGTAGTGTTTTTATGTAAGGGTTTGGGGTGAGAGAAAAAATAGGATTTTTATGTATTAGGTGGTTTAATTAACGGAGTTTTAATTGCTAGGAAAGTTTTGTGTTAGATAGATTTAAAAATAAAAGTAACCAATTATCAAGTCATGCATCAAATCTTAGTTTAGGGCATGTTCAGAAAATGACCGGTTTGGTATTGGCTTTAAGCGGTGTTGTTTTTTTGTCGGGGTGTCTTCAACAAGCGGAACTCATTCAGACAGATAAGAGTTCGCCTCCTGCAGTAGTAAAAGCGTCTGCGCCGACGGAGACGGAGAGTGCGCATCAGAATAAACATGCAGAGCCTGTTGCGGAAACCATTCCGTTAAAAGCGGGGGACATGTATCAAATCATGGTCGCGGAGATGATGGCCTTAAAAGGGTTTGAAGCACAGGCATTTGATGTTGTTTTTAAACTCGCTTATAAGCTTCGTAGTGCTGACTTGGCCGAGCGAGCTTTTCAGTTGTCCATGAAGACCTATGACGCTAAAAAAATTGCCGCCGCGACATTATTGTGGCGAGAGGTTGCGCCAGAAGCGACTACGCCGTGGCGCGCCTCTTTTTTAATTGCGTTGCGCCAGAACAATGTGGATCAAGCACTGATGGATTGGCAGCGTTATCGTGCTCTTTCAAAAGAGACGTTAGAGCGAGATTTATTGAGCACAGCTCAAAAGGTCTCTGCTTCATCCCCATCAGAGTCTGGGATGCTTTTTTTGCAAAAATTGGTCGATCGTCATCCTGATAATTGGGCGGCCTATTTTGCCTTGGGATTACTGGCGGACAGTTTAAATCAGTTTGATGTGGCGTTATCTGCGTTAGAAAAGTCAAAGGTTCATCAAACAGAAGCTTCTGAAGCAAAAATCAATCAATTTTTAGCCAAGCTTTATTTACAAAACCCACCTGCGGAAAGAGGGGTTGAGGCACTTTTACCCTATCTAAAGAAATATCCAACGGATTGGCTTGTTCAAGAGCGTATGGCGCGTTTAGAGGTTCAGGCAGGGCGTTATGAGGATGCGGTAAATCGTTATAAGAGGATTTTGGATGCGAACCCAGAAGCACATACCTCGCGGCTCTCTTTAGCCTTGATACAGATTGAACAAAAAAGGTTTAAGGCGGCAGAGCAAAATTTATTGGAGGTTGAGGCGAAAAAGGGTTACTCCGAAGTGGTTCATTATTATTTGGGTTTGATTCATCAAGAGTTAGGCGAACCTGAAAAAGCATTAAGTTATTTTGAGAAGGTGGGGCAAGGCCACTATTATGTGGATGCACAATTACACAGTGCCGAAATTTATTTTGCGCAGAAAAAGAGTGATCGTGCGTTTGAGATTCTGAATGCCACAAAAGCGACACAGCCAAAAGATTTAATCATGCTTAATCGTGCTAAAGCCATTTTTTATGCGGCGTCTAATAAGCCTAAATTAGCGATGGAAGCTTATAATAAAGTATTATTGTTGGATGCAAATAATATCAGTGCACTCATGAATCAGGCGATGCTATTTTATGACTTGAACCAGTTTGAGGCGTATGAGGATAATTTAAAGCGTGTGATTTCATTGGTTCCCGATGAAGCGGATGCATTGAATGCACTGGGGTATTATTATGCGGATCAGGGTGAAAAATTGGCCGAAGCAGAAGCGTTGTTAAATCGTGCTTATCAATTAAATCCAACCAGTTACTATATTTTAGACAGTCTTGGTTGGCTGTACTTTCAGCAAGGGAAGTATGCTCTCGCAAAAGAGTATTTACAAAAGGCACTGGACATTCAAATGGATGATGAGGTGTTAATTCACTTGATTCATACGCTTTGGAAGTTGGATGAAAAAGAGGCTGCTCGTGTTTTATGGCAAAAAAATCATAAAAAGTTTTTGCAAAATAGTGAATTGCAAGGTTTAATAAAGCTCTTGGAGAAGAACGGATAGGGTAAAAATAGCAAGGACTTAGTTTCTTATGCTTAAATTTATTAGGTTGCCTTAGAAGACAGTATTTTTATTTGCGTTTTTTACATTTTTTTATTGAACTTTAAAAGAATACATGGATAATACGCACCTGTCTTTAACGACAACGATATTAAAGGGCTGTAGCCAAGTGGTAAGGCATCTGGTTTTGATCCAGTGTACCGCAGGTTCGAATCCTGCCAGCCCTGCCAATATCCTTTCCAAATTCCCCAAATCATTTTTTCCTTTGAACAGGAGCGCCTGTAAATGGCTAATAAAGATGTCATGATTTTTGCGGGAAACGCAAATGTCAATCTGGCAGAGAAAATATCTCAATATTTAGAAATTCCTTTAGGTAAAGCCGATGTTGGCCGTTTTAGTGATGGCGAAATCATGGTTGAAATCAAAGAATCTGTTCGTGGTAAGGATGTTTATGTGTTACAGCCAACCTGTACGCCTGAACCTGCCGTTAACTTAATGGAAATGCTGGTGATGATTGATGCACTAAAACGTGCTTCTGCTAATCGTATCTCAGCGGTTATTCCTTATTATGGTTTTGCTCGGCAGGATCGTCGCCCGCACTCTGCACGTGTTCCGATTACAGCACGTCTAACAGCCGATATGATTTCAAATGCAGGTGCGCACCGTGTGGTCACGGTTGACTTGCACTCTGATCAGATTCAAGGTTTCTTTAATATTCCCGTTGACAACCTTTATGCGTCTCCTTTATTGGTTGATGATATGCAACAAAATTGTGACTTAGAAAATGTTGTTATTGTGTCACCAGATATGGGTGGTGTAGTGCGAGCACGTGCGGTAGCCAAAGCCGTTGAGGCTGATATGGCTATTATTGATAAACGTCGTCCAAAAGCGAATGTGTCACAAGTAATGAATATTATTGGTGATATCGAAGGGCGAGATTGTTTAATTGTAGATGATATGGTGGATACAGCTGGAACACTATGTAAAGCCGCTACGGCACTGATGGAACGTGGAGCCAAAAGTGTTTCAGCTTATGTGGTTCATGCGGTACTATCAGGATCGGCCATTGATAATATTATGAATTCTGTTTTAAAAGAAGTGGTTGTGACGGATTCAATTCCCCAAACAAAAGCGATTCAAGCGTGTGAAAAAATTAGAACGATTACCATCGCAAATATTTTAGGTGAAACGATTCGTCGTATTAACCAAGATGAGTCGGTAACGTCTTTGATGAAACACTAAACGCTTATTTGCGGATAAGAAACGGTTTGATAAAAAAATGCCCTGTGATGGGCGTTTTTTGTTTTTGGACTTTAATTTTTAAGAGGTTTCCTTAGAGGTTCTTAGTATATTAAGTTCTTAAAAAGATAGAATTTGTTTAAATTTTAAGTATAATCTTCGCTCCCCTTACGTTTGGTCGCGAACGTAAGATATTTTAATTAGATAGTGTTGTTAAAGAATAGAAACCAAATTGAATGGTTTTTATAAATATTATCGATCTTTGGAGTGCATAACATGAGCCAGAATTGGACAGCAAGTCTTCGTACGGAAGAAGGGAAAGGTGCGAGCCGCCGCCTTCGTCATGCGAATAGAATACCAGCCATTATTTATGGTGCAGGAAAGGAAGCCGTATCGGTTTCTTTATTAGCGAACTTTGTCAAACATGCTTTTGAAGATGAAGCACTGTTTAATACCGTATTAACCATTGATGTTGAAGGCGGCGAAACAGAAGTGTGTGTTGTAAAAGACATTCAGCGTCATCCAGCAACGGGTGCGGTTTTTCATATCGATTTTCAACGTGCGGCAGACAATGTTTTAGTTAAGAAAGTTCCTTTCAGTTTTGTTGGTGAAGACGTTGCTCCGGGTGTTAAAGCAGGTGGCATGATCTCTTTCTTGCAAGCAACAGTTGAAATTAGCTGCTTGGCAAAAAATTTACCAACTGAAATTACAGTGGACGTGTCAAAAATGGAAGCCGGCAGCAGTTTGCGTCTTTCAGAATTAGAGGTGCCAGAAGGCGTTTCTATTCGAGCACTAGCGCATGGTAACAGCGATTACGATCAGTCGGTTGTTAACATCGGTAAAGCTAAAGTACGTTAATTTTTAGTGATATAAAGCGGAGGATAATTTTTTACCTCCCGCTTTTTTTATACTCTAAAAAAAGACAAAAAATTAAGAGCCAGCGTTTATGTCATCTGTTAAGTTAATTGTTGGTCTGGGTAATCCAGGCGATAAATACGCACAGACACGGCATAACGCTGGTTTTTGGTTTGTGGAGGAAGTAGCGCGTCAATACGGTGTGGTATTTCGTCCAGAGACCAAATTTTTAGGTGACGTAGCAAGAGTTCAGTCCGATGGTTTGGATGTTTGGCTTTTAAAGCCAGCAACGTTTATGAATCGCAGTGGTCAATCGATTCAGTCTTTAGCTAAATTTTATAAAATCCCTGTGGAATCCATTTTAGTGGTGCATGATGAGCTGGACTTAGAGGCAGGCGTTGCTAAGCTTAAAGTCGGTGGTGGTCATGGTGGGCATAATGGTTTGCGAGACATGATTGCAGTGATGGGAAAAATGTTTCCACGTTTACGTTTGGGTATCGGCCACCCTGGTCATCGAGACCAAGTCGTGGATTATGTTTTAAAGTCACCTTCTAAAATAGACCGAACGTTGATTGATGATGCGATTTATCGTGCCAGTAAGATCATGCCAGATGTACTTCAAGGTGACTTGCAAAAAGCGATGCACACACTTCATTCAAAATAATTTTACCCCCCCCCCTTTTTTTTAGGAGACTCAAAATGGCAATTAAATGTGGCATCGTTGGATTACCCAATGTTGGAAAATCGACTTTATTTAACGCATTAACCAACGCAGGCATTGAATCTGCCAACTATCCATTTTGTACCATTGAACCCAATGTTGGCGTGGTTGCTGTGCCTGATGCACGTGAGAAGGCGTTGGCTGAGATTGTTGAACCAGAGCGAGTGATGTCGGCGACGGTGGATTTTATGGATATTGCAGGGTTGGTGGAAGGCGCCTCGAAAGGTGAAGGGCTAGGCAATAAATTTTTAGCCAATATTCGTGAGACCGATGCAATTGTTCAGGTCGTTCGCTGTTTTGAAAATGATGATATTGTGCATGTTGCTGGAAAGATTGACCCGATTAATGATATCGAAATTATTAATATGGAGTTAACGTTAGCAGATATGGAGTCCATTGATAAAGCCATTGCAAAAGTTCAACGTATTGCCAAAAGTGGTGATAAAGAAGCAACTGCGCGTTTAAATTTATTGCAAAAAGTGGCTAAAGAGATTGAAGAAGGTCAGTTGATTCGTTTAATCGGTTTAACAGAGGATGAGTTAAGTTCGTTGCAAGATCTACACTTGTTAACAGTGAAGCCGATGATGTATATCGCGAATGTGGATGAGGATGGGTTTGAAAATAACCCCATGTTGGATGCCGTGAGCGAACTGGCGAAAAAGCAAGGAGCAGTGGTTGTTCCGGTTTGTGCTGCGATTGAAGCTGAAATTGCCGAGTTAGATGCAGAAGATAAGGCGGATTTTTTAGAGGCAATTGGTCAAGATGAACCGGGATTGAATCGAGTGATTCGTGCAGGGTACGAACTGCTAGGGTTGCAAACGTATTTTACCGCTGGCGTAAAAGAAGTCCGTGCTTGGACGATTAAAGAGGGAGCAACTGCACCACAAGCCGCAGGCGCGATTCATACCGACTTTGAAAAAGGCTTTATTCGTGCCGAAGTGACCGCGTATGACGATTTTATTGAGTATAAAGGCGATGCGGGCGCAAAAACAGCGGGTAAACAACGCTTAGAAGGCAAAGAGTATATTGTCCAAGATGGAGATGTGATGCATTTTAGATTTAATGTGTAAAAAGCGATGAAATTTAGAGGCATGATATTGACATCTATTCCCTAGCCTCTATAATACGCGCTATTCTTTTGGCTACATAGCTCAGTTGGTTAGAGCACATCACTCATAATGATGGGGTCCCAGGTTCAAATCCCGGTGTAGCCACCATATTTTAAAAACCTGAACATTGTTTCGGGTTTTTTTATGTCTAAAATTCTTTAGCTGTTCAACTCATTTATTCATATAAAATCAGTATTCAACCTATGCTTATAAGTTGTTTTACGGGGTTTTTGCCCGTTAACTTTCTTAAAGCTTGTCATGCTTGATTAAAATTTCCTTAATTATTGTGTAAGTATTGATTTGCTCTAAGGCTGCGTATATTATGAAAACTCATTTTTAATAGTACTTATAAAGTCACTAGTGTCCCAACGTTAAACCTAATAAATTCAATTGCTTAGGATTGTCGTCATTCTCGAATTTGTTTTCTATATTTGTAAGCAGTTGATTTAATGGGGTTTTCTCAAATAGACTGAGGCTTAGAATCT
>WFNQ01000164.1 GCA_015488565.1 Thiomicrorhabdus sp. | reverse complement strand
TGCCAACCAACCCGTACGGGAGTCCTGATCAGGAAAACGTTGAGCCACCACATCGCCCATCATCTCATCAAATGTCTTTTGTCCATCACTAAACTGCACATCCAGTTTTTCAATCGCCATTTGCCACTGTGCTAAATAAGGAGGTAAATCAGACATGTTCACACCATAATCACTTTCAGTCTCTTGAACGGCATCGTACTCCGCCACCGCCGCCTGTTGATAACTTGCCGCTTTGGTTTCTGTCTGCGTTAAATTAAGCTGAAAACTTTGCAACTGTCCAAAATCAATTTCCAACGTCATCGCTTGCTCCAAGGCTTTTTCAATGTCACCATCAAAAAAACTATTTGCCAGTTTACCCACCTGTTCAAACACATCAAAAATAGCCTTCAATTCATCTTCATTCAAATCGCCATTAACAGCAAAAGCAAATTGTTCCTCAAAGGCGGTAGACTCCATCGCCTCAGTGCTTTCAAAATAGCGCACCCCCGTTGGCGCAGTTTGCGCCGATTGCTCATTACGATACGATTGATATTCAGAGTACAACTGTCTAAAGTCAATGGATACCGTATCCCCTTCACGCGTGGTCAACTGCAAGCTCATGCTTTCGCTGTATTGATACATACTCTCAAACTGAGTCATACGCGATGCCGCCATTTTTCCTTGCTCAGAAGGCAAAAACTGGTCTTGCTTCATTGTCGGTTGATTTAATTGAGAACGAACCAAGTCTGGTGCACCTAGCGTAGATCCCGCGTTAGACTTATCTGCTTTACCATCGGTGTTAAATAATGATTTAGCCAACGCTGGATCTTGAGAAATAATATTAGAAGACATAACAAACCCCTTTACGGTAAAACAAATATTGAATTGGGCATAACCCTTTATTGGATAAGTACTCTATCGGCCGTTTTTTTAAAATCTTAAGCGAATAAGGTGAATTTCTTTAAAAGCGCCTCTGTGTTTATATAAAAAAGCTAAAAAGTCATCAACTTGCCGGCCCTATAACATCGCTTTTTATGTAAGGATTTGAGTGAAAGATTCGGCTATAAATTTACAAACAATATCGCGTATAATAATTGACTCTCTTTTTTAAGAAATCAAAGCGAATATACCATGAATGTAACAATCTGTTTTATTGGCGCGGGTAACATGGCCAAAAGTTTAATTGGTGGCCTTATTGCTAGTGGTTATGACAAAGAAAAAATCATTGCAGCAGACCCCTCTCCTGAACAATGCACGGAATTAACCCAAGCACTTGGCATTAAGTGCTACGAAGACAACCTAGATGCGATTGCGCACTCTGATGTATTGGTACTCGCGGTTAAGCCTCAAATGTTGCAAACGGTTTGTAATCGTATACAAAACAGCATTCAAGCCAAACCTAAATTGGTTATCTCCGTTGCCGCAGGGGTTCGCTCGCAAGATATTAATCACTGGCTGGGCGGTAACATCTCTGTGGTTCGCGCCATGCCAAATACGCCATCCTTAATTCAAACTGGCGCCACTGGGTTATTTGCAAATGAAAATGTGACCACTGAACAAAAAAGCCAGGCCGAACATATTTTACGTGCTGCAGGCATTACCATTTGGGTACAGGATGAACCCCAGCTAGATGCCGTCACCGCGCTTTCTGGCAGTGGCCCTGCTTACTATTTTTTATTTATGGAAGCAATGGAAAATGCAGCAATCCAAATGGGTCTGGATGCCAAAACCGCACATTTATTAACTATGCAAACCGCGTTAGGTGCAGCCAAAATGGTGATGGAAAGCAATCAACCATGTGCCACACTAAGACACAATGTCACCTCGCCCAACGGTACGACTGAACGAGCCATACAGCAGTTTGAAAGCTCCAATCTTCGTCAAATCGTTGAGCAAGCCATGCAGGCGGCGCAACAACGAGCATTTGAACTGGGAAATGATCTGGGCAATGGGCACAATCAACTTAACAAACCCAGCCCTTCTAAATCAGGAGAACCATCGTAATGGATGCACCTATCGGACAAGGCGGTCTGTTTTTACTGCAATTTGTAACTGGCATCGTCATTTTTATGCTGATGTTGCGCTTTTTATTACGCGCAACACATGCTGACTGGCGTCACCCCATTGTGGCTTTTACCGCTAAAGTTACCAATCCCCTATGCGCCCCCCTTAATACAGTACTCCCTCTAAAAGGTCGTTGGGACTGGTCAGCACTGGGCAGTGCTGTCATTATTCAAGCCTTGTTTGTGATTGCGATTGGTTACTTAACTGGCCGTGATTTTGGTGCCGCCTTTATCGCATTAAGTGCCTCGACCGAAATCATAAATCAACTGCTCGACATGTTATTTTGGTTGATCATTATTCAAGCTATTTTAAGTTGGATTTCCCCTGGGAATAATCCCAATACCGCCATTTTTGACCAGCTCACTAGACCTATACTCGCGCCTTTTCAACGTGTAATTCCTTTAGTGGGAGGAATTGATTTATCTCCCATTGCGGCCATTCTTGCAATTAAGCTATTTCAAATCGTCGTAGTTGGCTCCATTGTGGGCATCGCACAAAACATGATCAGTTAAGGCTAAGTATGACTCAAACATTAGGGGTCATAACCCCTCAAGTAATGTCGGTTGAAACACCTCTCACCCTTTCAAGCGGTACGGTTTTGCCTCGCTATGATTTGGTCTATGAAACCTATGGTCAACTCAACCAAGAGGCCAGTAATGCGCTATTGCTTTGTCATGCGCTCAGTGGCGACCACCACGTAGCGGGCTTAGACGCGGATAATAAACCAGGGTGGTGGAACAACTACATTGGGCCAGGAAAACCCATTGATACCAATCACTTTTTTGTGGTCTGCTCCAATAACCTAGGGGGTTGCCATGGCAGTACAGGGCCTGCCAGCCTGAACCCTGAAACCGGAAAAACGTATGGCCCCGACTTTCCCATTGTCACCTGCCGTGATTGGGTCAACAGCCAGAATGAACTGCGTAAATACCTTGGTATTGAGCAATGGGCCGCGCTGATTGGTGGCTCTATGGGAGGGATGCAGGTTTTACAATGGGCGATTGATTATCCCAACAAGCTACGCCACGCCTTGGTCATTGCCGCCGCCCCTAAGCTTTCGGCACAAAATATCGCCTTTAACGAAGTCGCTCGTCGCGCCATTATGACCGACCCCGATTTTCATGAAGGACGATTTTTAGAGCATAACACCATTCCTAAACAGGGGTTGGCGCAAGCTAGAATGCTAGGCCATTTAACCTATCTGTCCGACGATATGATGGGGGCAAAGTTTGGCCGTGAACGCCGTGAAGAGGCGTTAAAGTATAACTACGAAGTGGAGTTTCAAGTCGAAAGCTACTTGCGCTATCAAGGTGAAAAGTTTGCCACCAAACAAAACTTTGATGCCAACACCTACTTATTAATGACCAAAGCACTGGATTACTTTGACCCTGCGGCGGAGTTTGACCATAATTTATCCAAAGCATTGGCACAAGCCACGGCACAATTTCTCGTGGTCTCCTTTACCAGTGATTGGCGTTTTGCACCAGAGCGATCGCATGAAATTGTCAAAGCGCTACTCGATAATGATGCCGATGTTTGTTACGCTGAAATCACCTCCGAACATGGACACGACGCGTTTTTACTACCAAACAAACATTATGAAGGGGTCTTTAGAGCCTACATGAAACGAGTATTACAAGACGTTCCAAGTAAGGAGTCTACAATATGAGTCAACTCACCCCTGAATTTAAACTCATTTCAGAATGGATTACCCCCAACAGTCGTGTATTAGATTTAGGCTGTGGCGATGGGCAACTGCTCAAACACCTGATAGACACCTACAACGTCACTGGCTACGGCATGGAGATTGACCCCGTAAAAAACATTCAAGCCATTGAAAAAGGGTTAAACGTCATTCAAAGTGATCTCAATAGCCACGACCTAGCAGACTACTTTGACCCGAACTCATTTGACTACATCATTATGACGCAAGCGCTTCAAGTGGTTGGCCGACCCGATGAATTACTAGAAAATATGCTAACTATTGGTAAGCAAATTATTGTGACGTTCCCCAATTTTGGTCACTGGCGCAACCGTGCTCAGCTACTGCTCACGGGTCGAATGCCTAAAACGGACACATTGCCCTACCACTGGTTTGACACACCCAATATTCACATGTGTACCTTTAAAGACTTTGAAGAACTCTGTGAAAAAAAGGGAATTGAAGTAATGGCTCGAACCGTGGTCAATACTGAGCACCGCAGTAGCTTAGGAATGAAAATCGC
>WFNQ01000163.1 GCA_015488565.1 Thiomicrorhabdus sp. | reverse complement strand
GTTTTTCAAAGAGTTGCACTAGATTCGTGTTTCTATGTAAGGATTTGGGGTTAACTAAAAATGGCTTTAATGGTCGCCATAAAAATAATTGTTTTGTCCGCTAAAGGGTGGTTAAAATCCACTAAAACAGACGGCTCACTTATTTCTCGAACCGTACCTAGGACCTCTTCACCAGAAGGGGTTTGAAAACCAACCACTGAACCTTCTTTCAAAACCAGCTCTTCTGGAAACTCTTGGCGTGCCATCGTATGAATATTGTCTGGATCGGATAACCCAAATGCCCGCTCAGGTGATAAGGTCAATTTAGCGGTCGTACCTTGCTCTAATCCAATTAGCATCTCTTCTAATTTGGGTAAAAACGTACCATCGCCTATCATAAATTCAAGCGTTTCGCCTTCACTCGTCTCATCAACAATGGTGTGATCTAACAACATGAGCTGAAACTCAATCTGAATATGGCTCTTATCTTGAACGACTTGTACCTGACGATTTTCTGTCATTTTTTGAGCCCTTGTATTGATTAATTTGGACTTTAGAAGGACTATAATTTCCCTTTACCACTTGATTACGCCCTGCAAGCTTGGCTTCATACAGAGCTTGATCTGCAAATTTCAACACTTCTTGAGCCTTAAAACTTTCATCCGACTCTGCCGCGCCGATACTAATCGTAACATGCGTTTTAATGGAGTGAATACCTGTTTTAAATTCAATAATACCCGACTCAACCTTGCGACGAATATACTCCAATTCAGCCATCACCTCTTCCAGTTCTTTATTGGCAAACACCAACGTAAACTCCTCACCACCATAACGAAATGCTCGCCCCTCTTTTACCCCGTCTAAAACGCTCGCAACACGTCGTAAAACCTCATCACCCACATCATGTCCATAGGTGTCATTAAATTTTTTAAAATGATCAATATCTACCATGGCCACGGTATATTTCTTACCCATCCCTAAAAAGTATTCCATTAAAGCTCGTCGGCCTTGAATACCCGTCAGTTCATCTGTATAAGCAATATGATGTGCTTCAAAAATCATGGATAATGTTAATACAATCGCTGAAAATGCAGAGAACCATGCCAGCACACTAAGCTCAAACCCCTGATTCACACCATATAACATTAAAACTAATACCATAAAAACGGCATGATACAAAATTTTAAAACTCGATTGATTCATTTTTAACACAATAAAAAATAGCGTTAATAAAAACATCAATCCCGTTGAAAAAGAGAGCATGATAATATCCGAACTTTTAATCATCGGAGTATTTAACAAAGCTAACCATGCTTCTGGAACGTCGTTTAATGCCCAATAAATAATCGTGGCTTCAACTAAAAACACCAATAAAACAAGTGTATTTAAACGTTTATTAAAAACGCCTTTTTCAGGTAGGAGTATCCACAATAAAATATTGAAAGGCAGCAGAAAAATCAAAACAGGAAACAGGGTCTCCTTCGTAAGTTCAACCCCTAGTGCATAAGATGAAAAGTAAAATAAAATAGCATTAAAACAGCCCAGACTTAATAAAATTAAAACAGGCTGTATTCGATTTAGCCACAGTGCAATAAAAATGCCTAACGCAACCGTAACGTAGGGGAAAAACACCACCAGATTTTGAATCGATTCTGGCCAAAGCACTATTTGAGCAGAGGACCAAACAGCAAACACAGCTAATGCAATCAACCATGCATAATGCTTTAAGATCACCATTTAACAACCATAAATAACACCTTTACAATTTACCCTATCGCTCTGTATGTAACCATTTTGCCAAAAGAAACGCTAAACCCGCCGTCATCACAACTAAATCATGTTTTACCAAATAAGCTAAACGGCTCATAAGGTACTTTTTTGCACTCAATACGCCACTCTAGCGCATAACCACACGATTCACCTTCAGCACAACTCACATGATCTTTTGCAAACTCACCTGCTCTAACGGCCTGTCTTGACTGATAAATATACCCTTCATGACAGATTTGTTTGGCTTTAACACGCATTGACCAACTATCAAAGTTCGTAACGGGTTCATCAAATTGTTCAATTAAATCATAGGTTCCATCACTGACTTGAATTACCTGAACATCTCCAGTCAAAGAGGCAAAACCGTCCCCTACTGAGACAAAAGACTTTCCTGTACTATCCAAAATATCACTAAAACTTGAACAACTCGATAAGACAATCACGGTGCTTATTGCCAAGAGGCTTTTAATCACTTTATTTTTAAATTTATATTGAAACTGTCGCATATTTTTTCTTATTTATTAAACCTGAATATCAAGTAGGTGAATAATACCAAACTTTAAGTAATAAAACGCTACTATCGCTTTTTTAAATGCCTCGTTTAGTTATTTAATAAAACCTCTTCTTTCACGCCGATTTCAGCAATGATAAAACATAAGTTTGTCTGTAATTTTTTACCATCAATCAATAATGACGTCCCCATTGCATCCTCTGGGTTCAAGCGTACATCACCTTGGTACACCTTAATTAATTTGCCCGTCATACAGCTGTACAACTCAACTTTTCGATCTAAACCAACCCAGTCTGACTGTATGTTTTTAGCGCTATTTGCCACCTTATCACAAGCAGAAAACAGCGCTACGACTGTAACAAGCCCTACCGCAAGTGCTATTTTTTTCAAGTTCATGACTAATTTTACCTCATTTTATTTTGTTAAAAGTAGCAAGATACTTGCACCTTCCCTCTCTAATTATTAGATAAGTATCATTCTAATGCATTCAAAACAACCAAAGCGTCAATAAAGCATTAAAATAGTATTTTTATACTCCAAAGGCATGGGGCATTCCATCACATCATGACTTCTAAAAACTTACTTATCATCGGCTACGTCTGGCCTGAGCCCAATTCCTCTGCGGCGGGGACACGCATGATGCAATTAATATCACTCTTTCAAGCCAATCATTATTGCATCACCTTTGCCAGCCCTGCCAAGCAAGGTGAGCATAAAATCGACTTATTGGCACTTGGCGTGAAAGAGCACCCCATTAAATTAAATAGCGCATGTTTCGATCAATTTACTCTACAACTACAGCCACAACTGGTCATATTTGATCGCTTTATGATGGAAGAGCAATTTGGCTGGCGCATTGAAAAGCACCTCCCCAAAGCCATTCGAATTTTAAATACCGAAGACCTTCACTGTTTACGAGAAACACGTCAAACCTTAGTAAAATCCTATTTAAAAACTGCACCTAAACAGATGGATTTAGATCAAATCCCGCTATTTAATCCACATGCTCTTTTTAAACAGATGGCAACAACAGACTTAGCCAAGCGAGAAATTGCCGCTATTTTTCGCTGCGATCTTACTTTGATGATTTCAGCGTTTGAGATAGACTTATTGCAACAACACTTTCGAGTGCCCAAGCAACAACTCTGCTATCTGCCTTTTTTATATCCGAAATCACTCTGTCAAATAGAAGAAACCCTATCTTTTCAATCCCGAGAGCACTTCATCGCCATTGGTAACTTTCGACACGCCCCCAATTGGGATGCCATTTTATGGCTAAAACACGCTATTTGGCCTCTAATTCGGCAACAACTACCACAAACCGAACTGCATGTTTATGGTGCCTACCCCCCTCCAAAAGCGACACAACTACACAATGATAAACAAGGCTTTAAAGTCAAAGGGTGGGCGCCCGATGCGTTACAAGTGATACGCCAAGCCAGAGTTTGCTTAGCTCCCTTACGCTTTGGAGCAGGGATAAAAGGAAAGCTCGCCGAATCGATGTTATGCGGAACACCTAATGTCACCACTGCCATCGGTGCTGAATCCATGCAAAACCAAGAAGACAATCAATGGGGGGGAGAAATTTCGAATAATACCACACGGTTTGTTCAATCTGCTGTACAGCTGTATAGCGACCCAGATCATTGGAAAGTCGCTCAACAAACAGGCTTTAACATTGTACAATCCCGTTATACGACACCACACCCAAGTCAAGACACCTTATTTAAGCAACTCACAGCAATCATTCAGCAACCTGATGCACACCGCCAAACACTTTTTATTGGCGCCATGCTCAACCATCATCATCACAAAAGCACTCAATATATGGCACAATGGATTGAAGCTAAAAATAGAGACTAGAACATTCTTATGACACACTCACAAAATGACACTAAAAACACAAACGATCAAAGAAACCACCCAAAAGACCCATTGCATGGTATCCCTTTAAAAGAGATTGTCATACAACTGGAAGCCAGCTATGGCTGGAATAAATTAGCCGAACTGATTCCAATCAACTGCTTTAAAAGCAACCCCACCCTAAAATCCAGCCTTACTTTTTTACGAAAAACACCGTGGGCTCGAACTAAAGTAGAGGCACTTTATCTCAAATCAAAACAAAACTGGAGGAAATATAAATAGTCGCCATTCTCCCAAATCCTTACATAGAAACACGAACCTAGCGCAACCCTTTGAAAAACCTATAATTTTAAAATATTCCGCCGAACCTATGGGGGCGACTGCATATTTAAAAACCCTAGATTCTCCAAATACTTAGTCAGCCCTTAAAAAAGAATTGCCGATATTCCAAAAGCCATATTCAAAATTACAAATCAAAATATTGAAC
>WFNQ01000162.1 GCA_015488565.1 Thiomicrorhabdus sp. | reverse complement strand
TTCAGTTAAAAACGTTACTTGCTTCTATGATTGTTGCCTCTTCCGTAACACTTGCGCCCATTGCGGCTCAAGCTGGAGTGAGTGCCAATGTTGGTATGGTTTCAAACTATGTATTTCGGGGGGTAGAACAGAGTGGAGAAGCGTCAGCTTCTGCTGGGTTAGACTATGAAAATGATTCAGGTTTGTATGTAGGAACTTGGATTGGGGACGTAAATAACGGTTTGGAGTATGACTTATATGCAGGCTGGGCAGGAGAAATTGATGGTATTTCTTTAGGATTGGGCGGAACCTACTTTGGGTATACAGAACGCGATTTTGATGCGCCTTATAAAGAAGTAAACCTCTCCGTTGGTTTTGCGGGCGTGAGCTTAGGGTATGATAGAGGGATTCACGAGCTTGCAACAGAAGAAGATTATTCTCATGCGTATATTAGCTATGAGTACAACAGTTTCTCTGCAACGTATGGTGTCTATGATGCAAATATTGACGCAAAAAAGGATGCGATGAACTATCTTGATTTGGGTTATTCGATGGAGCTGGCAAAAGGCTTAGATGGTTCTGTTAGTTATATTTATGCTTCGCCTGAAGATTCAAACAATGATCCTAAAGCGTATCTGATTTTAGGCATTTCAAAATCGTTTGATGTCATGTAATCATTTTATTTTGATTTGTTTCAATAAAAAGGGAGCTTAGGCTCCCTTTTTTATTGAAAGTTAGACTAAAGGTTAAATCCACGGGTAGAATGGAGGCAGTTATTATTTACGCTTTATTTTTGAGTTAAGGTAAAAAAAATGTATAAACGATTAACGTTTTTTGGATTGATTTTAGTCTTGCTTTTATTATCGGGGCAAGTGAGTGCCGTTGATGCTTACTTTTGGAAAGAGAGTTTGGTTAGTTCGGTTGCAATTGGCCTATTGGTTTTTCTCGTTCTATTTGCATTTACGCGCTATTTGCCTCTCCTACTCAGTAATGATCGTTTTGCAAGACACCTAAGTTCTAAGCGTTTTCGGCTTTTTTCCATTCAAATAGCCACTTTAATTGTGATCTTTGCACTGGGGCTGGTCTGGTATATTGTGGATACCGATAAACGCTCAACGCTTGTTTCGGTTGAAGAGAAGTTACAGCTGGTTTCTAACTCAACGACAGAGAGTCTTGAATATTGGATTGATGAGCGTAAAAAAATGCTCTTACAATTTGGTCGAGACCCTCTATTGAGCGCGATTACTAATAATCTTTTAGCTTCATTTCAACAGAGAGAAAAGTTAGGAGGCATGGATAGCTTGGTCTTTCAGGTACAAGCTCGAGTCTACTTTCAGGAGCGAGAAGATGAGTTTGGTTCGAATGGTTTTTTTATTGTCAATAAAGAGAGCATTAATCTTGCTGCCTTAGATGATTCTCAGGTAAATCAACGTAATTTGGTGGATTACATTCGTCCCGATTTATTAGAACAAGTCTTTTCGGGCGATGCTGTTTTTATCCCCCCCTTTCACTCTGATGGGGAGAATCGCTTTAATGTGTCGACAGAATATTCTGAATTGAATATGTTTATTGCGGCCCCTATTCGTGATTTGGATGGATCTGTTTTAGCGGTTTTATTGCAACGTTTAAATCCCGCGGGGCGTTTATCCACCATATTAGAGAAGGGGCGATTAGGCCAGTCAGGAGAGAGCTATTTAGTTACTCGACAAGGTGAGATGGTGACAGAAAGTCGTTTTGTTGAGCAATTAAAAGCGATAGGTTTGTTGTCTAAAGAAGGATTGGGTAATTTAGTTTTAAAAAATCCAGAGGGAAGCTTACTGGAAGGCTTTAAGCCAGAAAAATCTAGAGATCAATTGCCTTTTACGGAGGCTGTTGAAGATTTAATGGAACAGGCTATTTTTAATGATGTTTATGGGAAAGAGGTCTCTTCTAATATTGAGGGGTATAGAGACTACCGTGGTGTGATGGTGTATGGTGCATGGCGCTGGATTCCTGATTTAGGTATGGGGTTGGTTACAGAGATCGATAAGTCGGAGGCATTAGCAGGGTTTAATAATGTTAAGCATAATTTATTTATTGTCATTTCTGTTACGTTATTTTTAACGTTTCTTTCTACGTTATTGTCTGTCACGATGGGGCAGTTGGTGGCACGCTCAATGAATAAAACCAAAAAAGAGTTGGAAAAACGGGTCTCTGAACGAACGGCAGAATTAAAAGAGCGCGAAGCGCGCCTAGAGGACTTATATCAAAATGCACCTATTGCGTATGCTTCAATAGATCCTAAAAGTTGGACGGTGCAAAAATATAATCATGCCTTCTTACGCTTATTAGGTGAGGGGTATAACGAGTTTGAAGGCCTTAATTGGCAGGCATTATTAGAGAAGCCTTTAATACAGGGAGATTCCCAAGAGAACGAGGAGGGCTTGCTGTTTAAGGACCGAGAAATTAAAGCCGTCAGTCACTCGGGAGAGACGCTTTATGCCCTTTTGTCAGCGTCATGCTCCTACTATGACACCGGAGAGGTGAATGAGGTTCGGTTAACATTGATTGATATTACGGAACGAAAAAAAATTGAAGAAGAGATTGCTCTGGTTAATTTCAAGTCCGATCAAGCACTCAACTTAACCAACTCGGGGTATTGGCATATTCCATTGGAGGGCTCCGATAATGAACAGGGATGGATTTACTCTTCAGAGCGAGCGGCCAAAATTTTTGGTGATATTCCGCGTCCACCCGACTGGCGTTATTTGATGATGGAAGAGTGGTTTGAAAATGCTCGACTGGCAAATGAAGAGACCGCAAATATCACCTTGGACTGTTTTCAAAAAGCGGTTGCGGGAGAGATTCCCATGTTTGACTCTATTTTTGCCTATAAACGACCGGTTGATGGCAAGGTAATTTGGGTTCATGCGTCGGGTCGTGTATCGTTGGGAGAAAGTGGGCAACCAAAAGATATGTACGGGGTCACGCAAGACATTACGAAACAGTATCAGGTTGAACAGGAGCTGGTGAAAGCAAAAGAGGCCGCAGAGGCCGCTACGCGTGCAAAAAGTGATTTCTTAGCCAATATGAGCCATGAGATTAGAACCCCTATGAATGCGGTGATTGGATTGTCGTACTTGGCTTTAAATACGGATTTAGATCGAAAACAACGCAGCTACTTAACTAAAATTTCCAGTTCAGCTAATAATTTGCTCACCATTATCAATGATATTTTAGATTTTTCTAAAATTGAAGCGGGCAAAATGGATATGGAGGAGATCGAATTTGATTTAATCTCTGTCATTGAAGATTTTTCCAATGTCGCACAGGTTAAAGCGGAAGAGAAAGAGCTTGAGTTGATTATTGATATGGACTCTAAGGTTCCCTTGGTGCTAAAAGGGGATCCGCTGCGTTTAAATCAAGTTCTAATTAATTTGGCCAGTAATGCCATTAAATTTACGCCAAAAGGCGAGGTCACCATTGCCGTCGCGGTGGATCATTTTGTTGGTGATCGTGTGGATGGCGAAGTCGTATTGAAGTTTTCGGTACGTGATACGGGCATAGGCATGAGCCCTGAGCAGTTATCCAATTTATTTCAAGCCTTCAGTCAAGCCGACGGGTCAACCAGCCGTAAATACGGTGGTACAGGATTGGGGCTAACCATCTCTAAGCGATTGGTCGAGATGATGGGAGGTGAATTGCGGGTTGAATCAGAGCTGGGTAAGGGCTCGGTTTTTTACTTTACAGCGCATTTTTCGATTGGCACAAAAGGGCGTTATCGATACACTCAAGTATTGCCTGATGTCTTAAAATCCATTCATATTTTAGTGGTGGATGATAACGCAACCAGCCGCATGATTTTGGTTCGTTATTTAGAGTCGTTTGGCTTTAAAGTCGGTGAATCGGCTAGTGGTGCTGAGTCTTTAGTGGAGTTAATCGAAGCACAAGAGCCTTATCAATTGGTATTTATGGATTGGAAAATGCCTAACTTGGACGGCATTGAAACCACGCAATTGATACAGGCCTCTAAAGAGTTAAAATACATTCCAAAAGTCATCATGGTGTCAGCTTATGGGCGTGAAGAGGCGATGGACCAAGCACAGGATGTGGGCATTGAAGCTTATCTGGTTAAGCCCGTTAATCCATCGGGGTTATTAAATGCCATTTTAGAGGCATTTGATTACAAAGAGATGTATACCCCTGAAAAAAATGAACCTCATCTAGTTGAGCACATTCGTGGGGCGAATGTGTTGTTGGTTGAAGACAATGAGATTAATCAGCAGGTCGCTGAGGAGTTACTCGCAAGCCAAGATATTTCAGTGGATATTGCCGAAAACGGACTGGTCGCGTTAGAGCTTCTTGAGGCCAATCCGGATAAATACAGTGTGGTCTTAATGGATATTCAAATGCCAGTGATGGATGGTTATGAGGCGACCAAACAAATTCGCCAACAACCTCGCTTTCAATCACTACCCATTATCGCTATGACAGCAAATGTCATGGTGGGAGATAAAGCACGAGCAGATGAGGTGGGAATGGTGGACTATGTCGCAAAACCCATTGATGTAAAAGAGCTATTTCGAGTGCTAGGAAAGTGGATTTCAACGTCCTCTGTGAACGCTTCTAATCGAAATATTTCTCGTAAACCCGTTCAGGGAGAGGGAGAAATAATAATCCCTTCTTTAGAAGGCATTAATACAGAGCTCGGGTTAAGTCGTGTTGGTGATGACCGTGCTTTATACTTCAAGATACTCACAAAATTTAGAACAGGGCAATCCAATGCCATTACTGAGATTCAGTCTGCTTTGCAAGCACAAAACCGAGAGGAAGCGAAACGCATTGTTCATACTTTAAAAGGATTGGCAGGCAGTATTGGAGCTGAAGAACTACAGCAAGCGGCTTTGGCCTTAGAGCTCGCCATTAAAGAGGGAGAGGATTCGTCTTTACTGCTTGATAAACTGGCGGTACAGTTGAACCAAGTATTGAATGCGTTAGCGGTCTTGGATGAGCAAGAAAGCACCTCTTCAGAACCAACCGCGGAGTTATCAGAAGAGGAAATACGAATCTTAATGGCGCGTTTAATCACATTACTGGAAGAGGCGGATGCGGATGCCATTGAAGTATTAGAAACCTTGGCTCCTGCACTTTCAGAAAGTCATGTTGCCAAAGAGGTACAACGAGTGATCGCTTGTGTTGAGCGTTATGAGTTTGATGCCGCATTAGAGAAACTAAATGAAATAGAGTTCTTGGCAAAATATAAGCACTAGAATTTTGGTTTTAGATCATGGTGTCCTCAATCTTCATTTTATTGTTGGCAGGTTCTTGATATTGTTTTTTTATCTCAAGAATTTTAGGCAAAGACGCGATAAATAATGCAACGAGTTGGGGATCAAAATGCTTGCCAGATTCTTCTTTTAACAATTTAATCGCATCTTCAACAGACCAAGCCTCTTTATAGGGGCGCAGGGTCGTTAAGGCATCAAAGACATCGGCAATGGCGGCAATGCGGCCATGAAGCGGAATGTCCTCTCCTTTTAGGCCATGAGGATAACCAGAACCGTCCCATTTTTCGTGGTGAGAGATCGCGATGCTGCGTGCCATATTGAGTAATAAACAGGTTTGTCCCCCTAAAATATCGACCCCTATTTGAGGGTGTTCCCGCATTTTTTTAATCTCATCTTCATTCAGTTTGGCAGGCTTTTGCAAAATATAGTCGGGCAGGCCAATTTTACCAATATCATGCATGGGCGCGGTCTCTTGTAGTGCATTCGCCTCTTCTTCGGTCATGCCAGCGGCCAAGCCAAGCACTTTGGCATAGTGGCTCATGCGCTTAACGTGCATTCCCGTATCATTGTCTTTGTACTCTGCCGCTTTGCCTAAACAGGCAATAATCTCTTTTTGAGAGGCTTCGAGTTCTTGGGTGCGTTTACGTACTTCTGCTTCTAATAAACGTTTTTCATTGTGTAAGGCAAGATGAATTTGAACGCGCTTTTTTACAATGGGTGGGCTGATGGGTTTGGTGATATAGTCAACCGCGCCTAAATCAAACCCTAAGGCCTCATCATCCGTTTCGCCTTTTGCGGTGACAAAAATAACCGGAATGGAAGCGGTTGATATTTGGCTTTTTAATTGACGGCAGACTTCATAGCCATCCATATCGGGCATCATTACGTCTAATAATATGAGGTCAAGATTGGGGGTGCTCTGTGCTATTTTTAGTGCTTTAGCTCCATTGATTGCCACCTTTATTTTATAGTCATCTTTGAGTAAACCTCTTAGAATATCAATATTTTCTGGTGCGTCATCCACAATTAAAATGGTTGCTTTTGATTCTGCTACTGTCATACCATCATATCCAAACTATTCAATATAGTTGATAATACTAGCATTTTGTTCTGTACAATATTTTATTTTTTATGGAGCAGGTTAAATGAGTTGGCTACAATGAAATTACTGTTGGTTGAAGATGAACCTCTACTGGTGGAAACCATTCAAGCGCGTTTGTCTAAACAAAATTATTTAGTGGATATTGCTCTGGATGGTGAAGAGGCCGAATATGCCCTAAAAGAGTTTTCATACGACTTGATTTTATTGGATTTAGGCTTGCCCAAGCGTCCGGGGCTCGTTATTTTAGATTCCCTGAGAAAGGGAGCGTTTTTATTGAACACCCAAACTCCTGTGTTAATTTTAACCGCCCGAAATTCATGGCAGGAGCGAGTAGAGGGGCTTAAAAAGGGTGCGGATGATTATTTGGGCAAGCCGTTTCAGTATGAAGAGCTATTGGCTCGAATCGAGGCGTTATTAAGAAGAAAACACGCGGGATCAAATACCCTCTCAGTGGCGAATGTTGTGCTTAACTTAGAAACCAAACAGCTCTGTATTGGTGAGCAGAGTTACAGCCTGACTTTAACGGAGTTTCGTTTAGCTTATGTATTGTTATCCAACCCCGAGAAAGTATTTTCTAAAGAAGCGTTGTTGGCACGAATATCGGATCAACACTATGATCGTGAAAGTAATGTCATTGAAGTGTATATCCGCAAATTGCGAAAAATGATGGGCAAACAGGCGATAGAGACATTGCGAGGATTAGGCTATCGCTTTTGTGGAGAACAAAATGACAAATGAAGCAGGGGGGGGGAGAAATTTTAAATCCTTTTTTTCACGCTCACATTCGCTCGAAAAACAGATCTTTAGCTCGTTGGTTCTCGGCCTATTAATTGTTTTCAGTGCCTTTTGGTGGTTTTTACAATCCACCATGCATACCATTACCGAAGATTATCTCTTAACACGACTGGCACACGATGCGGATAACATAGAGCGTAACTTAGCTTACGAATCGGGAACTTGGCAGTTAAATTTAGACGGCATCAGTGCTATCTATTCCAGCCTCTATTCTGGTCACTACTTTGTGATTGTGACACCAAAACAACGTTTTTATTCGCCCTCTTTAGATCAATACCCGCTGTATGCCAAAAGCCTAGATCTTTCTTCTCGATCGAACGTGCATGTCAATAAAAAAACAGAGCATTACGAAGCCCCAGGTCCGATTGAAGAGCTGGTTCTGATTTATCGCGTTGAGCTTAATAAACAGGGGCAACCCATTCAAATTTATGTGGCAGAAGACCTGTCACTTATTCAAAACATGATTACTAAATTTGATGTATTTTTTGGCCTACTCACCTTAATCGCTCTCGTCAGTTTATACTTTTTGCTGCGCTGGTTATTACAGCGTACTTTTTGCCAGCTAAAGCCATTAGAAGAGCAGTTACGCGCATTTCAGCTGGGTCATACAATACACTTAAAGTCCAATGAATACCCGTTAGAAGTACGCTCATTAATCGAAAGTCTTAACCTTGCCTTGGCACAGTCTACATTGCAGTTTGAAAAATCACGACAGCTCAATGGCAACTTGTCCCACAGCTTAAAAACCCCCTTAAATTTGATTTTTCAACTGATTGATGCTCCCGAACTTAACGCCTATCCTGAGCTAAAAGCACAATTAAAATCCCAAAGCAATGTCATCTTAACCCTCATTGAACGCGAGCTTAAAATTGACCGAATTGCCAACCATCAGTCCATCACCGCTATCCCCTTTATGTTACTTTGGCAGGATTTACAGCCCACGTTTGAACAACTGTATAGAGATAAAGACATAAAATTTACCACAAGTATTTCAGAGTGTGAGCTGTTAAATATGGAAAAAGAGGATGCGTTTGAACTGCTGGGTAATTTAATTGATAACGCCTGTAAATGGTGCAATCATCAAATTTTCATCTCCTTTAAAGACGACCTATTCGTCATTGAAGACGATGGTCCTGGTGCAACCGATGCTCAGCTACAACACTTTGAAGAGCGTGGCTACCGAACCGATGAAACCAAACCCGGACATGGCATCGGCCTATCCATCGTAAAAGGCATTGCCGCGGCCTACCAAGCCAAACTCACTTTTTCACACGCCGAACGAGGGGGGTTAAAAGTAACCATTGAATTCAACAACCAAGCAAGCCTAGGGTTGTCGTAAAATCGGCAGTTTAGCTTGATCTAGTAGGGGGGAGAATTTGAATTTCAAAATTTTCTCCCCCCCCCCTCTTCTTCTTATTCGCCTCGGTTTTAAAGCGAATCACTTTTTTATTAATTGATTTTTTCAGTTTCAATTCAGGTTCGTTTTGTATGATGCTAGTTATTATTCAATAATGGACGATTCATTATGGCTAAATTTCAGGTTATAAACGCTAATTTATTCTCTCCTGCTCATCGTAGCATTCGTTTGGTTTGTTGTGTTTTGGGGGTGTCTCTTGGTTTGAATGTTTCTTCTGCTTTTTCGGCTTCTCGCGATTATGTGGCATTGGTTGAACCCGTTGCGCAGCAGCAGCCTGAAGCGTTGATGGCGGAAGGGTTGCAGTCGCTATCGGATGCAAATCAGGCGGTATCTCAACGTTGGTTGTCGGATGCGGTGGCGATTACGGTGGCGCATGAAAATGATGCGTTAACGGGCAATTTAGACACGCAAAACTGGGCGGTAGGTGCCGAGTTTTCTATTTTGTTACCAAAGCAGCAGAGTGCATTACAAGGGGTTTCGGAGGCGTATCGAGCGCAGCTTTCGGTTCAGCAGGAATACCTTAATTGGCTGGCCTCTGGTAAGTTACGTCAGTTAACGTGGGATTATAAGAAGGCTCAAATTGAGGCAGATTTAGCCGAATCGGTGCTCAAAAACAGTCTTGAACTGCAAGAGAATGTGCAGCGCAAAGTGGAGGTGGGTGACAGTGCGCAGTTGGATCTATTTTTGGCCGAAAAGTTTGTGTTGGAACAGCAGTCACTCGTGGAACAAAAGAGAGGTCAGCTGACTTTGCTTCAAAATGAATTTCATTTTTGGACAGATCAGTTGGAGCTTCCGAAGGATATTATTGAAACGCTCCAGTCTTCATTGCCTTTAAACAAGCATCCAAAATTACGCTGGATTCAATCGGCTTATGAGGTATCGAAAGCACAATATTCACAGCAAAAAACATTGAATCGAGAGGGGCCTACTTTTTTAGTGGGCGCACAAAATGATAAAAATAGTACGGAAGACAATACTTTTTTATTTGTTGAGGTGTCCATTCCGATTGGCAGTGCACCGATGAATCAAGTGAATATTGCAGAAAAACAACAAGCGTTACAAACACAGCGCGTTGAAGTAAAGCGTGCGGAACAAGCATTGGGTGTGGCCATTTTAGCCGCAAAACAGGCGGTGTTAATGAGTGAAAAGAACCGTTTATTGGCGGAGCAGCAAGATAGCATTGCACAAAAAACCTTACGTTTAGCAGAGCAGGCCTATCAATTAGGTGAGTCTTCGATTCAGTCGTTGTTGTTGATTAAAAAAGAGGCGCTGGCGGCAAGATTAAAGGTTGAGTTGGCCAGTGCCAATGTGGAGCAAGCGATTGCGAACGCGAATCAAATAAAAGGGTATCCGCTTGTGATGGCTGGTGCTTCTCATACGGTTTTAGAGAGAGGAAAAGAGTGATGCGACATTGGACAAAAATGATGGTTAAAAAACAGGTGATGACGGGGGCGATACTGACGCT
>WFNQ01000161.1 GCA_015488565.1 Thiomicrorhabdus sp. | reverse complement strand
TTTCTAAAAAGCGCTAAATTAGACGGCTCAACATCGTACTGAGTCACCGTCCCTTCACCGTCTAATAAAGTGAGCTGCTTACCATCGACCTTAATTCGTAAAACTTGATTACCATCACCATATTCATTACTACGCTTAACCCGCGCAAACTCGGTTCCTTGCACACGATTAACCCAGTGTAAATATCCCCAACCATCCGCGACCAATAACGCGTCCTGATAAAAACTTAAGTCGCCCACTGAACGGCCTTTAAACGCCTCTTGCGTCCATAAAACAGCACCACTAAACAGATCAAAAGCATACAAAATATCGTGATCATCTACCACATAAATCCGATCACTATCGACCACAAAGTCACGGTAACCAGAGAGTTCTTTTTCAAAAAAGAACTCTCCATTTAAAGGATTTATCGCGACCAACTTACCGTGATAGCCCAAGGCAATCAAACGCCCCTCTTTCATCACTAAACTGGCTTGAATATCAACAATTCGTTCTAAATCGGTGCGCCCCTTAGGGGTGGCAATGCGTTTTTCCCATAACAACGTACCCGAGCTGGCTGAAAGCGCCTGAACCATACCGCTTTCCCAAGCCACGTACAAAACATCTTCAAAATGCAGTACCGCAGGCGAGCCTCTCAGCGACAAGCTTGGCATCTCATGCTCGATAATCCAAACCACCTCTCCAGTCACCGCATTCACGGCATACAACTTGCCATCCACCGTGCGCGTAAAAATGGTCTGCTGGCTGATAACAGGGTAGCTCATAACCTCACTGGAAAGTTGAGTCTGCCACTTAATATCAGCATGGTCTGTCGATAATGAGATCAACAACCCCTTTGCGGTACCAACAATTAACTGTTCGCCCTGCTTGGCTGGGCCCGACACGATTTCTGATGCAAATTTAACCTCCCATACCACTTGGTCTTTCCAGCGAGTTTGAGTCTCTTTGGTTAATGCAACTAAATACCCCGTTGCCGTTGCCGCATATAGATTAGAAGCATCTTCAGTAAAGAACAGTCCTTCCGAATCTCTATTGGGCATCGTTTCTGTTTTAACCTGCCAATTTTTCTTTAGCGTATAAAGCGCCTCAAGTGGAGCAAGAGCTTCCGGCTCTTTGATGGATGGCGTCGAGGAACAGCCACCCAGCAACATGATAGAACAAAGTCCAATTAAAACAACGTGTCTTTTCATTATTAAATTAAACCTAATTTGCTAAATCATCTAATTGAATTTGTGCCAAACCAAGTAAATTTGTTTCTGTCTTCTCATTTTCAACCACACGTTTAAACGCCAGTTGCGCACTTTCAGAATCTGACTTTGCAATCGCCATTAAGCCAAAGGCATAATCTAATACCGACTTCTCAGCCCCTTTTAAATTTGCTTTGGTTAAAAAATCCAAATGTGCTTGTGCGGCATCCAGATTTTGTAAGTCAATTTGAATTCTCGCTAAGCTAATGTAAGCGATGTTTCTTAACTGAGCGTCTTTTGCGTTTTCAGTGATCCACTCATATTGAGCTAATGCCTCTTCCGTTTCGCCTTTATCCAAGCTGTATTTTGCATACATCATCGCCGCACCTACCGAGTAAGGGCTATCAGGTTGCTCTTGAATTAACTTTAATGCTTCACGAGAGACTTCACCAAATGTGCCACGTTCCATATTAACCTGCAATGCCTCAAATAAGCTCGACGCATTTGCCGAATCAATATACTGTGCATTGGTCCAATAACGCCAACCAGAGATCGCGATCACAACCACCAATAGTGCACTCAATAATTGAGTACCATTCTTTTTCCACCAACTCTTAATGGCTTCGACTTGCTCATCTTCTGTTTCGTAACGACTCATAACTCTCAAAATCCTTATTCTTATATTCTTAAATAACAACTTATAAAACAGGCATTAACTTCGCTAAATGCGCAGTCAAATCATCCCAACTTACCATAATTTGTTCCGTGGTTTCTCTTAATGGTTTAATCGCCACCACCTTATCACTTACTTCTTGATCGCCCAATACCAGTGCATAACGTGCGCCAGATCGGTCGGCCTTTTTAAATTGACTCTTAAAACTTCCCCCCCCACAGTTCATCTGAACATTAATGTGCGGCAAGGCTTCTCGAACCATTTCAGAAATAACAAACCCAGGACGCTGAACACGCTCGCCGACCAACACAACATACACATCGGGTTGTGCTAAAACAGGCACCTTATTATGATCCATCAATAAGGCTGTTAAGCGTTCAATACCCATTGCAAATCCGACTGCAGGCGTTGATTTTCCACCAATTTGTTCCACCAAACCATCGTAACGTCCACCGGCGCAAACCGTTCCTTGCGCCCCTAATTCGGTTGTTACCCACTCAAATACAGTACGATTATAGTAATCCAATCCGCGAACTAAATTTGGATTAATTACATATTCAATACCTAAATCATCCAAGTGTGCCTTTAACTGCTCAAAATGTACGGCCGACTCCGCATCCAAATGATCCATTAATTTAGGCGCCCCCTCTACAATGTCTTTCAGAGCAGGATTTTTTGTGTCTAAAATTCTAAGCGGGTTTGATTCCAATCGACGTAAACTGTCCTCATCTAATTGATCTTTATAATCCGTTAAATAGGCCACCAATTTCTCACGATAATCCACTCTTGCCGCTTGACTGCCTAACGAGTTAATTTGCAACTCAAGGTTATCTAACCCTAAC
>WFNQ01000160.1 GCA_015488565.1 Thiomicrorhabdus sp. | reverse complement strand
GGAATTTCCATCGTTGCTTTATCCGACTCTAAGGTTAATAGAGAGTCATCCACTGCAACGACATCTCCAACGGAGACCAATACTTCAATGACTTCAACCGAGTCAAAATCACCAATATCTGGAATATTAATTTGCTGTATCGCCATACTGTTTTTTCCTAGAAAATTCTTCCCCCCCCCCTCTCTAAAGAAAAAATAAGGGGGGGGGAGAAAATTTATAAAATTATGTGTAACAAAAAAACCACTCTATACAGTAGAGTGGTTTTTTTAAGCTCTTAAACGTGTAATGGGAAAGGTTTTTCGCTGTCAATACCATATTTGGTCATGGCTTCTAACACCACGTTAGGCTTGACCTTACCGGCATCAGCCAATGCTTTCAGCGCTTCGACCACAACATAAAAACGGTTCACTTCAAAGAAGTTACGCAGTTGTTCGCGGGTATCGGAACGTCCAAAACCATCGGTTCCTAATACATAGTACTCACCAGGAACGTATTGACGAATACGCTCTGGAAAGTCACGAATGTAATCGGTTGCGACAATAAAAGGGCCTTCTGCATTCGATAGTTTTTCGGTTACAAAAGGAACCTTAGCGGTCTCTGTTGGGTGCAAGGTATTCCAACGAACGGTTTCAATCCCTTCACGACGTAATAAGTTAAAGCTCGGTACGCCCCAAATATCAGCCGCCACATCCCACTCATTTTCCAGCATCTCTGCCGCCGCAATGACTTCACGGAAAATTGTTCCTGAGCCCATTAATTGAACTTTATTTTTATGTGTAGACTCGGTCGTCTTAAACTTATAAAGCCCTTTTAGAATGTCCTCTTCCGACCCTTCTGGCATGGCAGGGTGTGAATAATTTTCATTCATCGCGGTAATGTAATAGAACACATCTTCTTTTTGATTAAACATGCGTTTAATCCCGTCACGAATAATCACCGCCATTTCAAAGGCAAAGGTTGGATCATACGTTAGACAGTTTGGAATGTGATCGTACTGAACTAAGTTATGACCATCTTGATGCTGTAACCCTTCGCCTTCCAACGTAGTACGACCAGCCGTTCCACCAATCAGGAAGCCACGCGCACGAGAATCACCCGCCGCCCAAGCCAAATCACCAATACGTTGGAAACCAAACATGGAGTAGTAGATATAAAAAGGAATCATGCTTACGCCATAGTTTGCGTAAGCGGTTGAAGCGGCCACCCAGTTAGCCATCGCACCCGCTTCGTTAATTCCTTCTTCAAAAACTTGACCGTGTGACGACTCTTTGTACCACATCAACTGGTCGTTATCCATTGGCTCGTACAATTGACCCGCTGGATCATAAATACCCACTTGACGGAATAAGCCTTCCATACCAAAAGTACGCGCTTCATCTGGAATAATGGGAACAACACGAGGGCCTAATACTTTATCTCGTAATAAAATAGAGATAATGCGAACAAACGCCATTGTGGTGGACATTTCACGCTCACCCGTTCCATCGGTTAGCATTTTAAATACCGATAAATTAGGAACCGGTAAAGGTTCTGCCTTATCTGAGCGTTCTGGTAATGAACCACCTAAGGCTTCACGACGCTCTTTCATGTATTTCATGGCCTCTGAATTTTCATCTGGCACATAAAATGGAACTTGTTTTTCTAAATCGTCATCAGAAAATGGAATGGCAAAACGATCACGGAAGTACTTAAGCCCATCATTATCCAATTTCTTTTGTTGATGCGCATTGTTTGCCGACTCACCATACGGCCCCATGCCGTAGCCTTTTACCGTTTTGGCTAAGATAACGGAAGGTTGACCTTTAATCTCTTCTGCACGTTTGTAAGCGTTATAGACTTTACGCGGCGAATGACCACCACGGGTGAGTTTAAAAATTTCATCGTCACTCATGTCCGCAACCAATGCGGCGGTTTCTGGGTATTTACCAAAGAAGTGCTCTCTTACAAACGCACCGTCTTTGGCTTTATAGCCTTGGTATTCACCATCAACCACTTCACCCATGCGCTCAACCAACTTACCAGAGGTGTCTTTTTGCAGCAATCTGTCCCAACCGCTTCCCCAAATTACTTTGGTCACCGCCCAGCCAGCGCCTCTAAATACGCCTTCTAACTCTTGGATTATGCTATCGTTTCCGCGAACAGGACCATCCAAACGTTGTAGGTTACAGTTAATCACAAACACTAGATTATCTAATTTTTCGCGCTTGGCTAACTGCAGTGCACCACGTGATTCTGGCTCATCCATCTCACCATCACCCAAAAACGCCCAGACCTTACGACCCGATGTTTTGGCTAAACCACGTGCTTCCATGTACTTCATAAAACGCGCTTGATAAATCGCCATCAAAGGCCCAAGCCCCATCGAGACGGTTGGAAACTGCCAATAATCGCTCATTAACCAAGGATGTGGGTAAGACGACAAACCATTGCCACCTACCTCTTGACGGTAATTTCTTAATTGCTCTTCCGTTAAACGCCCTTCCACAAAAGAACGGGCGTACATGCCCGGCGCGGTATGCCCTTGAAAGAAAATCAGATCCGCGCCGAGTTCATGCTTAGGCCCTTTAAAAAAGTGGTTCATCCCAACTTCATACAAGGTACAACTTGAGGCATAAGAGGCAATATGCCCACCCACGCTGGTATTTTTATTGGCTCCTGACACAATGGCCATCGCATTCCAACGCAATATCGCACGAATCTTCGTCTCAAGATCCTCATTACCAGGGTAATTGACCTGCTGCTCTTCCGAAATGGTATTGATATACGGCGTATTGGCCGAATAAGGCATATCAATACCATGTACGCGCGCTTTTTCAATTAGCGTGGCAATAAGATGTTGTGCCTTCTCGCTTCCTTCAAAGGAAACAACGGCTTCTAAAGCGTCAATCCACTCTTGTGTTTCTTGTGGATCTTGGTCAATAAACTGTTCACTCATTTAAAGAGTACCTCATGGTTTGGATCATTTTGTGTTCTTAATGAGGGCTAAAGCCAAATTACTTGGAAATGCAATTTGGGTATAAACACAGCCATCAAAAAGACAAATAAAGTGGACGAATGATAACATTTTTTTATTTGAAATTCTGTTAAGCCTCTTATTGTAAGCTAAGCTAAGTAAGAGAAAAACAGTAAGTTATTGAAATTTTAAGGAAACTAAAATAAAGGAAATGATTTATTTTGAGTCTAAATGCTGATGCAACCAAAATTTTTCCAGCGTAACTTCCAGCTCCGTTAACGCCTGATGATAAACAGACTGTTTAAAACTGATCACTTCTTGAACAGGGCGCCAGTAATCGACCCACGCCCAATCTTCAAACTCAGGTCGCTCATGCCCACTCAAGTTAATGCAGTCGGCATCCCCTTCTAATCCAAGCATAAACCAAATTTGCTTTTGTCCAATACACAAAGGACGGCTGTGGTGACGAATTAAATGCTTTGGTAAGTCGTAACAAATCCAGCCCTCTGTTCGTCCAAGCACCCGAACATCCGAAGGATCTAAACCGACCTCCTCTTTTAGCTCTCTAAAAAGAGCCTGTTGCGGGGTCTCATTCTCACGAATGCCTCCTTGAGGAAATTGCCAAGCCTCCTGCTGAATACGTTTCCCCCAAAACAGTTTCCCCTCTTTATTGACAATAATAATGCCAACATTAAACCTATAACCATCTACATCGATCATGGGAACCTTAATTCATTTAATTTTTATGAGTACATAGTGCCTAATAATGACGTAATTTTCAATTCATAATTTAATAAATCATTTAATAAATCTATGCAAAGTGCCTTGTCGTACCTCATGCTTTCGTTTAGGATTAGGCAAACTTTAATCGTGGATATATTTACATGGCACTTGCAATTTTTGATCTAGACAACACATTAATCGCCAACGACAGTGATTTTTTATGGGGGGAATTTTTAGTCGAAAACCAGTATGTGGATGCCGAGGAGTTTGCCCAGCAAAACGCCCAGTTTTATCAAGAGTACCAGCAAGGCTGTTTGGATATTATGGCCTACCAACGGTTTGCCCTCAAACCACTCAGCGAGCAAACCCTAGAGACCCTTGCACAATGGCATCAGCAGTTTATGCAACAGTACATTGAGCCTATTTTACTGCCCAAAGCACAAGCACTGGTTGACCAACATAGAGAGCAAGGCGATCGGTTGCTCATCATTACCGCCACCAACACCTTTATTACCCGCCCTATCGGTTTAAAATACGGTATCACGGAACTGCTGGGAACCGAAGGAGAGATCAAAAACGGACGATATACTGGAGAGGTGGCTGGCATTCCCACTTTTCAAGCGGGCAAAGTCACGCGATTGAATCAATGGCTAGAGCAAGAGAATGAAACCTTGGAAGGAAGCTATTTTTACTCCGACTCCCACAATGACCTGCCCTTATTAGAGATTGTCGATCACGCCATTGTGGTGGATGGCGATGATAAACTCCTCCAAATTGCACAAAAAAAACAGTGGCAAAGCATCAGCTTACGATAAGCCGTTTGCATCAAAACAAATGAAAGGGGGGGAGTATACCGTCGAATTTTATCCCCCCCCTATCTTTACCTGTTACCATTCTAATCATGATGAACATCACCCAAATTAAATCAAACCATTGGTTATTACTTTTTTTCGTTACCGCTTTTTTGACCATGCAGTGGACCACCACGCACATTCATCTCGCGACATACCACCAGCATAATGGCAATCATCATCAACATACGCTTGAAACACATACGCACCAGCTCGCCTCTTTTTCTGCCCCAAAAACCACTCAACATGCCGATATAACTGATGTTTCTCCGCATTTTTCTCATCAAGTAGATCATGCCAACACCATTGATCTTAACGTAGATTACACCCTACAAAAAAAAGCGCCTCAAAAAACACTTTCTGATGTAATTCCATCCCTAACAACGTCACTACGCCCCTCTTTACGCTATATCAGCACCCATCACACCCTCCCCCCGCTTGCACAACACAACTATCTTGCGCATTCCACCGACCACGCTAGAGCACCACCTCAAAAACGTTATTTTTTATAACCCATTTCTACAACCCAAATCCTTACATAGAAACGTGAAAAATAGTGTAAGAATTTGGGTATCACTAACATTTTGAGGTATTTATGCTCTCTGTCATAAAACAACCACGATGGCTCTTGGCCATTTTCATGATGCTGTTTGCCAGTATCGCTTTTGGGCACGGCATGTCGGACGCTGAAAAACAGTTAATTATTGAAGGTGGAAACCTACAATATATCTGGATTGGAGCTACGCACATGCTGTCAGGCTACGATCATTTGGCCTTTGTATTCGGTATTATTTTCTTCTTACGAAAATTTAAAGACATTGTTAAATACATTACCGTATTTACCATTGGCCACAGTATCACCCTTATATTTGCCACCTTTAACACCATTCAGGTCAACTATTTTTTAGTAGATGCGGTCATTGCATTAAGCGTGGTTTACATCGCATTTAATAACTTAGATGGCTTTAAAAAATATCTAAACGTTAAAGCGCCCAATATGCTGGCAATGATTTTTGGGTTTGGCTTAATACATGGTTTAGGGCTTTCTACCCGTTTACAGCAACTACCGCTAAACGCCGATCACCTATTAATGAACATCATTTCATTCAATGTGGGCATCGAAATTGGGCAGATTGCGGCCTTAAGCATCATGTTATTAGTGATTATGGCATTTCGAAAAAGTCACTTTTTTCCCACCTTCAGCAAAATATCTAACGTATTTTTAATGCTCGCTGGCGGCTATCTTTTCTTGATGCAGATGCATGGTTACGCACACACCAGTCATCCTGAAGAGTTTATGGTCAATGCGCCATCAACCGCACAGCACAGCAACAATACGGCCGTACTTTCCTCCTCCAATTGGACAGACACCATTCAACTCAATATCCCTGCGAGAGGCGATTTAGAGTATAAATTGCAACAAACACAAGGGGCGGTATTTGAGTATAGCTGGCAAACCAATCAAGGCTCTTTATTCTATGATTTTCATGGCGAACCAGAAGGGGACACGACAGGGTATTTTAAAAGCTTTGAAAAAGACACTCGCACCAATGCAAGTGGCGCATTACAAACCACTTTTGCAGGAACGCATGGTTGGTACTGGAAAAACAACAACGCCTTTCCCGTTACCGTCACGCTTAACCTAAAAGGAGAGTATCAACGATTGGATGCGGCCAAGAACAACTCTACAAACCAACCACTCCCTATAAAGTCAACGCACGATACGCTTTAAATTAAAAGGAAAACAGATGAAAACGACACTAAAAACAAGCTTAACAACCGCACTAATATGCGCATCACTTTTTTTACCCCCCCCTATCATGGCGGGTGCAAACCATGACCACGGACACGATCACGATCACGATCATGGCCATGACGCTCAGACATCAAAAAACGTCAGTCAAGACGTTGCAAAACAAAAAGCCAAACGCATTGTCAGCTCATTGATTGAAAAAAACAAAGTCGATCAAAGCTGGTCTTTAATAACCGCACACTCTGCTGAACAAAAGCAATTTGATGGTCGTACCGAATGGGTGGTGATTTTTAACAATCACAACATCACCGATGCCGACAAACAAACACTCTATATATTTTTAACTCTTAATGGCGACTACATTGCCGCTAACCACACAGGAAACTAATCTCTTAACACGTCAGAATTTCATAAAAAAAA
Source organism: Thiomicrorhabdus sp. (assembly GCA_015488565.1). Classification (GTDB taxonomy): domain Bacteria; phylum Pseudomonadota; class Gammaproteobacteria; order Thiomicrospirales; family Thiomicrospiraceae; genus Thiomicrorhabdus. Next base: position 4,471 of record WFNQ01000160.1, on the reverse strand, counting down.
GGCGATTCACTTTTAAAGTGAATCGCCTTTTTTAATCAACCCAATTGGACATACCGGCTGTTTTAGCTGCTTTAGGTGTTAAGCTCCATCTCTTCTTTAATTTGAGCAACCCATTCACTAATACGCGTTTCTGTGAGTTCTGGCTGTTGATCTTCATCAATTCCAAGCCCTACAAAAAACTCTTCGTCTTCCGTAACGGCTTTAGACTCATCAAACTCAAAACCATCTGTGGAAGTATAGCCTACTGGAGTTGCGCCATTTTCTACCGCAATATCATGCATAAAGCCCACGGCATCTAAAAAATATTCAGAATAGTCCGCTTGATCGCCCAACCCAAAACATGCAACCGTTTTGCCCGTAAAATCGATGGTTTTAAAATCTTCCCAAAAATCATCCCAACTGCTCTGCAGCTCACCGTAATACCACGTGGGTTGGCCTAAGATAATTTTGTCATATTTTGCAAAATCGTCAACGCTGGCGGTTGCAATATCATGTACTTCTACTAGATCAGCCCCTATTTCGTCTTTAATCAAATCGGCGACTCTTTCGGTATTGCCCGTATCGGTTCCATAAAATAGGCCAACTTTACTCATGCTCACATCCTTTACGTATCTAATTTGCATATTATAATATACCCAAACCACTTAGAATTTGGGACTTACTGCTGTTACAATAAATTCTGAACGCTTAATCGGATTTAAGCAACCTGTATAAATTACGTAACACACTAATCTTGTATGAAAAACTCACAACCTGTTGACTGCTTTAAATGCCGTCATTTTTTTATTACTTGGGACAGCAATAACCCAAGAGGATGCAAGGCCTTTGGTTTTAAGACCACTCAACTGCCGAGCGCTGTAGTGCTTGAAACCTCTGGCGAGCCTTGCTTAAAGTTTAGTCCTAAGTCCACATCAAGCAACTCAAATTCTGGCTCAAACAGTGGAAATGGCTGGATTGCTTAAGAGAAGCTCTGATTTAGACTCAGCTCTCTTTTGACACCAGCAATCGCTCTAATGCTGTCCATAAAAAATACGGGCCAGGATCGGTTTTACGCCCTGGTGCAATATCACAATGCCCAACCACATCCTGCGCCTGTAAACTTGGGTACGCTTGCCATAGTGCTTTAATCACCCCTGCCAAACTATCGTATTGACTGACGGTGTAGCAGGTTTTATCTGTACCTTCTAACTCAATTCCAATCGAAAAATCATTGCACCCTTCTCGCCCTTTAAAACAAGAAACACCCGCGTGCCAAGCGCGTTTGTAAAAAGGAACAAATTGCACAACATGCCCGTCTCGACGAATCAACAGGTGTGCCGAAACGGTTAAAGACTGAATCTCTTTAAAATAAGGGTCATCGTTTGGATTTAATTGATTGGTAAACAATTTTTGAATCGCTTCGCCACCAAACTGGTTTGGCGGTAAACTAATACCATGCACCACAATTAATTCTGGCTCAACTCCAATAGGACGCGTATTTGCATTTGGGCTTTCAATAAACTCGACCCCAGCCAGCAATCCTGTTTGCGATTGTACCATATAAGGTTTTTCTAAACTGTACGTTTTCATGCTGTTTAGTATACGTTAATCTGCTGTTTTTTATATCCGATAAAGAGCGGTAGCCTTGATTTTTTGTCTTTTCTGAGCAAAACTTCCCTCAAAATAATCTAACGAATTATAATGAGATTCCTTTGTCTCAACACAGTGATATTAAAGCGTAACCACATGAATGATATAAACTACTTTGAAACACTCGAAAACACGGTCACCATTGCATTACAAGAAGACATAAAGGGGGGTGATTTAACCGCAGAACTGATCCCTAAAGATACACAAGCAGAAGCTAATATTATTTGCCGAGAGTCCGCTGTTTTATGTGGCCGTCCATGGTTTGATGAAGTATTTCGCCAAGTAGACGCGCATGTTCAAATTGAATGGTTAGCTGAAGAAGGCGATGAGGTGAGTGCAGAACAAACTCTCTGTGTGATTAAAGGCGCCGCTCGAAGTATTTTAACCGCCGAACGAACCGCACTAAATTTTTTACAAACCCTGTCCGCTACAGCAACAGTCACCGCTCAATACGTTGCTTTATTAAAGGGAGGTCGAACCCAACTACTCGACACTCGTAAAACACTTCCAGGACTTCGATTGGCTCAAAAATACGCCGTGGCGTGTGGTGGTGGCACGAACCACCGAATTGGATTGTACGATGCCATTTTAATCAAAGAAAATCATATTATTGCCGCAGGCAGTATTTTAAATGCGGTGACCACCGCAAAACAAAATCACCCTAGCATTACCGTAGAAGTTGAAACCGAAAATTTAGACGAAGTGCAACAAGCACTTGAAGCGGGCGCGGATATCATCATGCTCGACAATTTCACTCTTGACATGATGACGCGAGCGGTTGAAATGGTAGCACGAAAAGCCAAGCTTGAAGTCTCGGGAAATGTAGAGTTGCAACACCTTAAAACACTGGTAGAAACCAATGTGGACTTTATTTCAACGGGGGCAATCACCAAACACATCAAGGCAATAGATCTATCAATGCGCTTTAATATAACAACTTAACTAACTGAATTTTAACAAAAATAGAATCAACTTTAACCCCTTTACCCTAGGCAAAAACCTTGTGAACGAACACCACCTACTTTTAAACATTGTCTTTCTATTAGCGATCGCGGTTGTTACCGTATCCGCTGCCAGACGCCTGCACTTCCCCCCCATTCTTGCCTACATTATTGTCGGAATGATTGTAGGGCCTTACGGCTTGAGTTTAATTGAAAAAGAGGAAAATATTAGCCTGCTGGCAGAATTTGGGATTGTCTTTCTGCTCTTTGCCATCGGGCTGGAGTTCTCCTTTAACCAAGTCGTTGCAATGCGGCGACTGGTATTTGGACTAGGAACAGCACAGGTTTTCATCACCGCCTTTGTGGCATTTTGTATCGGCTGGTTGGCGGGCTTAGACACCAATACCAACATTATCATTGCAGGCGCATTTGCCCTCTCTTCCACCGCGATCGTCATTAAACAACTGACCGAACAGTCTGAAATTCACTCCAGACACGGGCGTTCTACCGTGGGCATTTTAATTTTTCAAGACATTATGGCGATTCCGCTGTTAATTCTGATTCCAGCACTGGCATTGAGCATGACGGATAGCAGCGAAAATGCACTGGCCTCTACCTTGGCCATTGCCTTTTTAAAAGGGATACTCGTGGTGGTCATTATGTACTTAATTGGTCGCTACCTGCTTAAACCGCTGTTTCATGAAGTCGCCTCCGCCAAGTCACAAGAACTGTTTACCTTAACCGTTTTAACCGTTGCACTCGGCGCGGCGGTCTTTACCGAAGAGATGGGACTTTCCATGACATTGGGGGCTTTTTTAGCGGGAATGATGCTCAGTGAAACCGAATATCGTCATCAAATAGAATCCGATATTCGCCCTTTCCAAGACATCTTTTTAGGGCTGTTTTTTGTCACGGTGGGAATGATTATCTCCCTTGATATATTGGTTGAACATTTTTGGATGGTCATTTTATTAACCATAGCCATTTACGTCATCAAAGGCGCTGTTTTATATGCTGTATCACGCCTATTTGGCAAACCACAAGGCGTTTCAACACGCGTGGCACTCTCTCTCTCACAAGTGGGGGAGTTTACCTTAGTCATTATGACACTCGCCTTTACCTATAACTTACTGCCTGAACAAGAAGGCAATATCCTATTAACGGCCGCCGTATTGAATATGGCCATCGCCCCCTTCTTGATTAAATTTAATGGACGCATTGCCAACGTCATTCACCCAACCAGCTACAAAGCCAATCAAAAAGAGATTGAACACTCAATCGAATCCGAAACACAGCATATTACCAACCACGTCATACTCTGTGGGTTTGGGCGTGTTGGACAAATTGTAGGGCGATTGTTGCACTTTTCAAACCAACGTTTTATTGCTTTAGACATGGACATTTCACGTGTAAACGAAGCCCATGCCGCAGGTGAAAATGTATACTACGGCGACGCCAGCAAACAAACTATCTTGCATGCAGCCGTTATTGAACGCGCTAAAATTGTCATTATCACCTTTACGGATTTACACGCGTCCATCAAAATTTTAAAAGCGATTCGTCAGGTCAATGAAAAAATTCCAATCTTAGTGAGAACGCAAGATGACACCAACCTAAATGAACTGATTGAGGCAGGTGCGACAGAGATCATTCCCGATACCTTTGAGTCCAGTATTATGCTGGCTTCTCACCTTCTAATCATGCTTGGACACCCTCCAAGAAGAGTGCTCCGACTCACTCGTAGTATTCGTAAAGATCGCTATCAACTACTAGACAACTTCTATCCAAGCGGGGATGAAAATCCATTCCAAAAGCATCAAATAATGAAACACATTATTCATACCGTGCCATTAGATGAAAATGCGTTTATTGTCGGTAAAAAGATTAAAGATCTGGAGCTT
>WFNQ01000159.1 GCA_015488565.1 Thiomicrorhabdus sp. | reverse complement strand
TCGGCACGTGAAAAACGCCCGTTGACCAACTGCAATAAACGCCCTACCGCAGGCGCAATCGCTTCGGTTTTTAACGCCAAATGCACCGCCTCTCGATAAGCCTCCTCCACATTAGATGAAATACTGGACGGGGCCCCCATTTTAGAGAGCAGTGGCATTTGTGCCACCAAATAACTGTTTAGCCCATCAATGGTTTTAATTCGTAAACGGTTAGGATTCTCCAACAATAACCAGCCTTTACGTGCATTCACCTCTAAAACACGCTTAGCTAACTGCCAAGTATTTTGATCATTCAACCCCGCACCATCGGGTAACTGCGCCAACAACCCCATATTTAGCGCCCCCATAATGCGATCACGCATTTCAGCCGCCGCCTTTTTGGTAAAGGTCATCGCGACAATATGTTCGGGCTGCTCCACTTGCGTTAACAACGCCAAAAATCGTTGGGTTAATAACGCCGTTTTTCCCGAACCAGCAGGTGCTTGTACAATGTAAGAACCAAACGGATTAATCGCCTCAAACCGCGCTTGTCCATCCAATAAATTAGCGTCTTTTTGTACACCCAATAACGAGGTTAAACAGGGGGGGGAAATTTTTTCAGACAAAAAAGAATGTTCAGACATAGGGAGGAAACCGATTAATGAAAAGTATCGGAAAATTATACAACAGTGTGCTGTATGAGACGGGTTTATAAAGAAATGGCTTACCCTTTTTTATAACATAAAAAAAGGCGTTGATTTATACAAACCAACACCCTATTAAAAACCAACACAACGGGTAACGACTTAAGCGTTTCCTACTTTACGACGGCGCGCCGCCATGAAGCCAACTAACCCTAAACCACCTAACATCAGAGCAATAGAACTAGGCTCAGGAACAGGAGAGATGCTAAGATTATCGACCGACCAAGCTCGCCATCCACTTGTGGCATTAAGTGTCACTCGGTCAATGTTTGACCAACTTAATGTTGACCAAGTTCCTAGACCATTATTAATCGTGTCGGTATAAGTATTTAAAGAGCTATTTATCAACCCGCCATTTAAATAGGAACTAATCGTTACATTAGATGTCTCACCAAATGAAATACCAAAGTCTAAATCTAAATTCACTGCAGAATCAAACATTAAATCTATTGTATGACCAATCGTGTTTGCCGCTAATGATGACGGACCATTCGTACCTTCAATGTCAAAGTTCCCAGGATCCCCTTGGGAAACCCCTCCAATTAAACCAAAATAATTGCCTCCTATTGTTAAACCATCCGCTGAATAATAATTTGTTGGCTGCCCTGTATAGCCTAAATCAGCATAAGCATCTTCAAAGTCGATTACTGTGGCAGCATTTGCAGAGCCTATAAAAACAAAAAGGCCAAGCGCTAAAGATCCAAGTACTTTTTTCATTTTCTTCCCCTAAAATTACAATTTAATGACGTACAAACAATAGTAACGGCCAAATACAACGTAAATAAAGACGACACATAAACTATTGATTAGTTAGAAGCTTGTCCTAGAATAAAAGTAATTTTTCGAGACGACTCTTATTTCTCCAAGCCCCTTTAGCTTACAGAAACCTCAGTAAAAATGCAATAAATATACCTATTAACGCTTAACCATCCTGTTAAAAAACCTAGGGACAACACCACTTCATCTACAACAAAAAAATAACGATTGACGGTACAAAATCTAAGAAAACCTCAAGGATCAGTCATTACACTCGATTGCTGCTTCACTTCAGGCAATCGTAATGCCAGCTTACAGTAGGCGTATTGAATATCGGCCTCTTTTTCAAACACCATCGGGGCTTCGCCTCGTTGTATTTGCACTGCGAGATCCTGTACTTGTTGTTTTAAGTGGTCTAAAAAATCGTTCCATGCCACTTCAAAAAATTCCCCCCCCTCTTTTTCGGCTTTTTTGGCAAACACTTGAACGGTGCGTGCTTTGTTTAGCACGTCTGTCTCTTCCACAATGGCGCTAATGCTGACACCGTCATCGGAGTGCAGTATGCCATAACCAATGCCTGACACGTCTTGTGTGATGGCATGTAAATAGGCGGCAAGCTGAGGGGCTTTTGTCGGTGTTTTTAGCAGTTGGTTGATGCTGGCCTTGCCCGTTTTGTAGTCAATAATTACTCGCTTTTCATCGACCTCATCCACTCGATCAATCACCAATGTAAACTGAATACCACCCAGCTCAATTTGATACTGTTTTTCGGTTTCAATGACTGAAAATAACGGTCGAGTTTTTTCAAGTGTTAACCACGCCCAACACAGATCAAAAATACGCTGTTGCTCCAGTTTTAAATAGGATGAATCCAGTGCGACAGGCTGTGCCGAAAAACAGTGTGTGATGTGCTTAATAAGACGTTCGTGCAATGCTTCGTCACTTAATGCCAGCATCGCAATTTGTGTTTTTGTCTCTTGCCAAAAACGCTCTAAGACCTCGTGCACTAAC
>WFNQ01000158.1 GCA_015488565.1 Thiomicrorhabdus sp. | reverse complement strand
ATAAAAGAATAAAGATGGGGATAAGGGCTACCCGTGACCATGTCATGATCATTGGTAAAGATTTTAGGGACATAAGTTTTTTCCAAGCCATTGCATTTAAGAAAACCGTGCTGATTTTATCATAATACCCTAATTGTAATCCTTACAATACACCATGAAAAAAATCATAAATCTGTTGTGCTTTCGTTAGGCTAATGCCTTTCACTTTGCTCAGCTCGGAAACGGAGGCTTGTTTGACTTGATTTAACCCGCCAAAATGCACTAATACATTTTTACGGGTTTTAGGGCCTATGCCTTCAATGCTTTCTAAACTGGAGTGCGTTTGTGTTTTGGTGCGTTTGGTTCGGTGTGCGGTAATCGCAAAACGGTGTGCTTCGTCTCGAATGTAGTTCAATAGATGTAGGGCGATGTGATCGGACTCTAAATCAATACCTTGCATGTTATGGGGGGTGTATAAAATTTCTAGCCCGGCTTTGCGCCCTTCCCCTTTGGCAACGGACACTAATGGAAGGTGATCTAACTCAAGCTCTTTTAATACATCTATGGCTTGATTGAGCTGGCCTTTGCCACCATCAACGACGATTAAGTCGGGAAAAATTTTCTCCCCCCCCTCTTTTTGCTCATTTTTTAAACGGCGATAGCGGCGTGTAAGCACTTGATGCATGGCGGCGTAGTCGTCGCCCCCTGTAATGCCTTCTATATTAAATTTTCGGTAGGCGGCGGTATTGGGAATACCATCGGTAAAGACGACACAACTGGCAATCGTCAATTGCCCTTGAGTATGACTAATATCAAAACATTCGATGTGTTGTGGTGCGTGTGGCAACGCCAATACTTCTTGCAAAGCGTGGACTCGCTCTGTTTGGGTGGCTTTTTGGGTCAGGTGTTGTTTAAGCCCTGTTAAGGCATTGGTATTGGCTAATGAAATTAATGATTTGGCATTTTGTTGATTGGGGTATTTAAGCGAGACTGTCGCGCCCCGCTTCTCTTTGAGCCACGCTTCTAAGGTGGTTTGTTCGCTTAATTTAATCGACAATAAAACCTCGGCTGGCACGGGGTGAATTTGATAGTGTTGGGTTAAAAAGGCTTCTAAAATTGCGTCTGGGTTAACGGCCTCTTGAAGTTTAGGGTAAAAATGTTCACTGCCCCATAAATTCCCCCCCCTATACATCATCAGGCAAACGCAGACTTGACTGGCTTGTTCGGCCATGACAATCACATCCATGTCTTTTATTCCGGGTTGATTAATAAGATGCTGACTTTGAATGGTTCTTAACGCCGATATTTTATCGCGAAACTCCGCCGCTTGTTCAAACTCAAGTGATTGTGAAGCGGCTTCCATTTTTTGACCTAAACGCTCCACCACATCAAAGCTTTTTCCTTGTAAAAACAGTAGGGTATTTTCAACCTCTTCTTGATAAGCTTCTGGCGTGACCATGCCGTCAATACATGGTGCAGAACAGCGTTTTATTTGGTATTGCAAACAGGGGCGTGAACGGTGATTAAACACGCTTTCGGCACATTGGCGAACCATAAATATTTTTTGTAATGCTTGCAAGGTTTGATGTACGGCATTGGCATTGGGAAACGGACCAAAATAGGTGCCTTTTCTTCGCTTTGCCCCACGATGGTAGCTCAATGCGGGAAAGGTTTTGTCTGTTGACACGTAAATATAGGGGTACGATTTGTCGTCTCTAAACAGTATGTTGTATTTGGGTTTGTGGCGTTTAATGAGGGTGTTTTCAAGAATAAACGCTTCGCTTTCTGTATCGGTTACGGTTACTTCAACTTTGGCCACTTGCGCCACCATCGCGGCGGTTTTAATTTCGCCGTGTGTTTTTTTAAAGTAGCTTGAGACCCGCTTTTTTAAGTTTTTAGCTTTACCCACGTAAATAATGGTGCCGTGGGCATTTAACATACGATAGACACCGGGACGCTGCGTTAACTGTTTTAAAAACGCCGCCACATCAAATTTTTTTTTCACTTTTTTTTCGGTTCTTTTTTGGGTCATGGACAAATAAGGTAGAATTAACGGAATTTTAATATTATAAGGCATTCATAATGAACCAAACGCCCGAAAATAACTCTAACAACTTTGAACGACTCGCACTTGCCGTTGAATCGTTAGTCAAACAAGAGCGATGGACACGCCGTTTTGCTAACTTTTTAAAGCTCGCCATTGCCGCGTACATTATCTTTTTTATCTACCTTGCGGTGCAAAAACTCTCTCCTACTGAAGATGGTTCTCTAATCGAAACCGGAAAAAAACACGTGGCTGTGGTAAACATTGAAGGGGCGATTGTGCCGGGTACCAAAATCAGTGCCGACACCATTAACCCATTATTAAAAGATGCTCTGAGTAATCCGCATAGCAAGGCACTTATTATTAAAGCCAACTCCCCTGGTGGTAGCCCTGTTCAATCAGCCATGATTAATGATGAAATCAAACGCTTAAAAGCCATTTATAAAAAACCAGTTTATGTTGTGGTCGAAGACATGTGTGCCTCAGGTTGCTACTACATTGCCGTGGCCGCCGATAAAATTTATGCCGATAAAGGCTCGATGATTGGTTCGATTGGCGTACGAATAGACACCTTTGGCTTAACCGGATTAATGGAAAAACTGGGTATTGAAAACCGCTCAATGCACGCCGGCGATCATAAAGCCTTTATTGACCCATTTAGCGAAAAAGATGAGGTAGGACGTAGTTTCTTTCAGAAGATGGTACTTGAAAAAACCCACCAACAATTCATTGCTACCGTTCGTGCTGGGCGTGGCGATCGCTTAAAAGAGACCTCCGAAACCTATTCTGGCTTAGTTTGGCTAGGTGAAGATGCGGTTAAGAATGGGTTAATTGATGAACTCAACACGGTAGGCGGCGTCGCAAGAGATGT
>WFNQ01000157.1 GCA_015488565.1 Thiomicrorhabdus sp. | reverse complement strand
GCTTTCAGCTTTTCTAAGTCAGGGTGGGTGTGTCCTGCTCGCATTAAGCGCCTTAAATAATCTGTCCAATAATCGGTTTGGTGTTGGCCTAAATCGTATAGGCGTTCCCAAGTGTAAATCCCCGTATCGTGTCCATCATCAAAGTGCAGTTTAATCGCGTAATTGCCCACAGGTGTTATGTCGGTAATATTAACGTCTTGTTTATCCAGTTGCAGTACTTCTTGCCCTGGTGCATGTCCCGTCACTTCGGCAGATTGCGAATAGACGCGTAAAAACTCACAGGGGAGTTCAAAAATGTCTACTCCTGACTCTCCCCCCTTATTCTGTTCAGAAGGGAAGTGAATTTCAAGCTTGCGTGAACCTTGATGGAGTTTGATGTGTGTTGGTATTGGCACGGCTTGGCTCGCTTACAAAATAAACTGTGATAAATCTTGGTCAATCGCGAGTTCGCCCAAACGCTCTTCTACAAACGCTTTGGTCACTTCAAATGTCGAACCGGCTAAATTAGGTGCATCAAAGGAGACCTCTTCCAGTAATCGTTCTAATACCGTGTGCAAACGACGCGCGCCAATGTTCTCCGTGTTTTCGTTTACTTGAAACGCAATTTCCGCCAAGCGTTGAATGCCCTCGCTGGTAAAGACTAAGTCCACCCCTTCGGTTTTCATCAGCGCAATAGCTTGCTGGGTAAGAGAGGCGGTCGGTTTGGTTAAGATTCGTATAAAATCTTCCACACGGAGTGATTGCAGTTCCACGCGAATCGGCAAGCGACCCTGTAGTTCAGGAATCAAGTCAGACGGCTTTGAAAGATGAAATGCGCCAGAAGCAATAAATAAAATGTGATCGGTTTTAATCATGCCGTATTTGGTGCTAACGGTACTGCCTTCAATTAAGGGCAGTAAATCGCGCTGTACGCCTTCGCGAGAGACATCACCGCCACCTGCGTCTTGGCGTTTGGCGACCTTATCAATTTCATCAATAAAGACAATGCCATTTTGTTCAACGCTCTCAATCGCTTGGGCTTTGATGTCATCTTGATTGACCAGTTTTTGTGCTTCTTCTTCCGTAAGGGCTTTTAGCGCTTTTTTAATGGTCAGTTTACGTTTTTCTTTTTTATTCTGTCCTAGCCCTTCAAACATCCCTTGCAGTTGTTGCGTCATCTCCTCCATACCAGGCGCGGCCATGATTTCAACGTGTTTGGGTGCGGCACTGAGATCAAGTTCAATCTCTTTATCATTTAGTTTACCTTCACGCAGTTTCTTACGAAACTTTTGGCGCGTATCGGCCATATTGTCGTAACTTTCTTCTTCATGACCACGGGCAGGGGGGAGTAAAATATCCAAAATACGCTCTTCCGCTGCATCTTCCGCTTTACGTTGCAAGCCTTTCATTGCTTGCTCACGGGTGATTTTCATCGCGTTTTCCATTAAATCACGAATAATGGAATCAACATCACGCCCGACATAACCCACTTCCGTAAATTTAGTGGCCTCAATCTTTAAAAAAGGCGCGTTTGCCAGCTTGGCCAAACGACGTGCAATTTCGGTTTTTCCGACCCCCGTTGGCCCAATCATTAAAATGTTTTTAGGCGTTACTTCATGGCGTAACTCATCAGATAATTGGTTACGGCGCCAGCGATTACGTAAGGCAATGGCTACGGCTCGTTTTGCATCGGCCTGCCCAACAATATGTAAATCTAAGCTGTGTACAATCTCTTTAGGGGTCATCATTTGTTACGTTTGTCCTTTAAAGTTGAGCATTACGATTAAACCAGAGGGGGGGGGGGAGAAAATTTTACCCCCCCCTTTCTGTTGCTCAAATATGTTTACGAAAGGGGTCATTATAAATTAAAAAACACGGCATTTTTCAGGATTCCACCGCCATTTTGATTGAAAAGCCTTGATGGTGTTTGCGTATTTAGAGTTGTCGTGCTAAATTCAGCTAAAATTAAAGAGTAATTAAAAGTAAAAACATGATAATAAAATTCACAAAAATGCAGGGCTTGGGCAATGACTTTATGGTGGTGGACGCCATTCATCAATCCATAAGTTTCCCCCCCCTCCTTATCCAACGTTGGGCAGATCGTCATTTTGGCATTGGATTTGACCAACTATTGGTGGTGGAAGAAGCGACCCAAGAGGGGGTGGATTTTCGTTACCGAATTTTTAATGCAGATGGTTCAGAGGTTCAGCAGTGTGGCAATGGTGCGCGGTGTTTTGCGCGTTTTGTGCTGGATAAAGGCTTAACCGACCAAACAGAGATCACCGTAGAAACCGCTTCGGGCGTGATTGTGCTGTATATAGAGGACAATGGTTTGGTACGAGTGAATATGGGCGCACCTAATTTTGCCCCATCCAGTTTGCCGTTCAATTATGCCGATCAGCAAATCAAGTACTCCGTTCCAGTGTTGAATGACACGATTGAATTGGGGGCGGTGTCGGTCGGTAATCCTCATGCTGTGGTATTGGTGGAGGATATTCAAACCGCAGACGTTGCACGCTTGGGTCAGGCATTGGAATCTCATGCGTGGTTTCCTGAGCGAGTGAATGTTGGTTTTGCGCAAATCATCGATCGTCAACACATCACGTTGCGCGTCTATGAACGCGGCGCCGCCGAAACCTTGGCGTGTGGCACCGGAGCCTGTGCCGCGATGGTGGTATTAAGACAGTGGAATTTGGTCGAGGATTCGGTTACCGTCACCTTATCAGGGGGCGATTTATTGATTCAATGGGATGGTGAACCCGATTCTCCCATCTGGATGAGTGGCCCCGCCGTGACCGTATTTGAAGGGGAGATAAACGTATGACAAAGCGTACCTTGCACCCAGAAGAGGTCGTGAACTACCTTGATCAAAATCGAAAATTTTTTCATGCCTGCCCTAATCTATTGGACGAGTTGAGTATTCCACATCCTAAAACGGGTAAAGCGGTCTCGTTATTAGAACGCCAAGTGTTTCAACTGAGAGAACAGCGCGATGCGTTAAAAGTCGAGGTGGATACTTTATTTAATATAGCGGGTGAAAACGGTCAGTTATTTTTAAAGGTTCAGGCCTTTACTAGGGCATTGATGAAGACTCAAACCGAACAAACTGCACTGGATTGCATTTATGAGCAAATGGCCTCTTTGTTTGCCGTAGAGCATATTGCCATGGTGTCTTGGGATGTGCCTAAAAAATGTTTGCATGGCCTGAGTCAGCTGGGGGTGAGTCAAACGTGGTCAGATACGCTTAAAGACAGCTTAGAGGTAAACAAACCCGCTTGTGGTTTTGTTGAGAACGAGTGGCAAAAAGGGTTGTTTCACACGCAAGAGTCAATGAAATCCGTCTGTTTATTGCCACTTGGAGAGGACAGTGTATGGGGCGTGTTGGCGCTTGGATCACAAAATGAGCGATTTAATCCTGATTTGGGAACCTATTTTTTAACCATGATGTCGGAATTGATTTCCGCCAAACTCAATCACCTTTTTACGGATTAGAGAGCGTAAGGTGTTAAGCGATTTTTTAAGACAGCTTCAAGTACAAAATAAATCGGCACACACCGTGCTGAACTATCAGCGAGACATTGAAGATTTTTTGGCCTTTTATTTAACGGGGTCAAATCGCCGTGAAGGATCGGCTGAAGAGTGTGAAGAGCGACAGCAAATGATTGCGGCATTTGATGGCTGGACAGTCATTGATTCGGAAGCCATTCGAGCGTTTCTTTCCTTTCGAGTACAGCAAGGCATCAGTGCACGCACCTTAGCCAGACAACTGTCCGCCTTGCGCTCTTTTTATGACTATTTACTGTATGAATCGGTGGTGTTAAAAAACCCAGCAAAAGGACTAAAAGCGCCCAAGCAACCTCAACCATTGCCCAAAAGTTTGGATGTGGATTGGACGAATCGCTTATTAGAACAACCGCTTGAATCGTGGCAAGACCATCGAGATCAAGCCATTTTTGAACTGCTGTACTCCGCCGGGTTGCGGGTTTCAGAGTGTGCCGATTTAGACCTCTCTCCTGGGCTGGACGAACTAGAGAGCGGTTGGGTACGCGTTTGGGGAAAAGGCCAAAAGCAACGGCTTGCGCCAGTGGGTTCTAAAGCCCTGTTAGCCATTAAAAACTGGCTGACCATTCGTTCAGACTATGCACACCCCGAAGAGCAAGCGCTGTTTGTTAATCAGAAAGGGGGGCGTTTTAGCGTTCGTTCCATCCAAAAAAGTTTAGACAAACGCACATTACAAGCAGGGCTACCCACAAAAATGTCGCCACACCGTTTGCGCCATGCCTGTGCCACTCATGTGCTGGAATCCAGTGGTGATTTACGCGCCGTGCAAGAAATTTTAGGCCATGCCAATTTATCCACCACACAAATTTATACGAAGTTAGATTTACAACATTTGGCGCAGGTGTATGATCAAGCACATCCTCGTGCAAAAAAGAAATAAAGAATAAGTTTTTATTTTCATTTAAAATACGGACATTAAAATTTTTTATCCCCCCCTTATTGTAAATTGTAATTAAGCTTAAAAGGATCTGTATGTCATTTAGAGGAACCACTATTTTATGCGCTAAACGCAATGGCGAGATGGTCATTGGTGGCGACGGCCAAGTCACGCTAGGGCATGTGGTGATGAAAGGCAATGCACGTAAAGTCAGACGTTTATACAATAAAGAAGTAATTGCGGGGTTTGCGGGGGCGACGGCGGATGCGTTTACCTTGTTTGAACGATTTGAAGCACGACTGCAAACACACAATGGTCAGTTAATGCGTGCAGCGGTGGAGATGGCCAAAGACTGGCGTACCGATCGTGCCTTACGTAAGCTGGAAGCAATGATGTTGGTCGCAGACAAGGATAATATGCTACTGATATCGGGAACGGGCGATGTGATTGAGCCACAAGATGACTTTATAGCCATCGGTTCTGGCGGTAGCTACGCCCACGCGGCCGCACAAGCGTTAATGGCCAATACCGAGTTGTCGGCACGTGATGTGGTTGAAAAATCATTGCACATCGCGGGCGATTTATGCATTTATACCAATCATAATTTAACCATTGAATCGTTAGGAGAATAGTATGACAGAGAGTCAAAAAGAGGCCGTTGTAGAGACGGCATGTGATAAAAAAGAGCAAGGCATGGGGGAGAAGGTATTTGAGTCCATCTTGTGGAACAGTCGTTTTGTGGTATTGGTTGCCGTAGTCGCCAGTTTAATTACCGCATTTGCCATTTTTTACCTAACGGCGATTGATGTGTATTACACCATTTCGCACTTAGCGAGTTACCATAGCTTGGCAGATGCAGAGCGAGCGTTGTTAAAGTCACAAACCATTGCGCATGTGGTAGGTTCGGTGGATGGCTTTTTACTCGGTGCGATTATGTTGATTTTTGCACTTGGACTATATGAGTTGTTTATCTCTAAAATTGATGTGGCAGGCACCAAACATGGCGCCAGTAATATTTTGTTCATCAACTCGCTGGATGAGTTAAAAGATCGTTTGGCAAAAGTGATTGTCTTGATCTTGATTGTGATGTTCTTTGAGCAAGCGATTTTCTTGAAGCCGACGGAGTCAATGGATCTTCTCTATTATGCGTTGTCTATTTTATTGGTTTCTGGTTCATTATATTTATCGCATAAAGCGTTTCAAAAATAGTGACGACTTAGTGCCTGTTTGATATGACACATTAAGCTTAAAAAGCCCGCAATTGCGGGCTTTTTTGTGTCTGAATACAGCGTGGGAGGAGGGTTTTCTTTTTCTGTTAATAGGCTTTCATTATGGTGATGGTAAAAGAGTCGCTAAATAAGTTGTTTAATCTTCGCAGGGGGGGATTGTAGGGTCAACACCCTAAAAGGGAGTGTTCATAAATCGGTGCCATTTCATTAAAGTTGACACTGACTCCACTTATTCTGACCCCACTTATTAACAGTATATTTGAGTCATTACTGGTAATTATCAGTGGGGTTGAAATAAAGAGAACTTAGGGCAGAACCCTAGCGACAGATTGAAGTATTATAGCTATAACGATTAGGTCAGGGAACATGAAGGAACTAAAGAATGCTAGCCATCCGAGGATGACTAATAGGGTGGAGTTGCTTCCAAGTTGTGTATCTTGCAATTGTTTTTCCATAGGCGTTACCTCGCTTGTTAGTTTGGTATCGCTAGGATTCTGCTCCGCAGTGCGTAATGCCCTAAATTCTCTCGTGAATAATTATACACGTAAATGACCGAAACATAACGAATAAGGTTAAATAAGTGGGGTAATAAGTGGGGTAATAAGTGGGGTAATAAGTGGGGTAATAAGTGGGGTAATAAGTGGGGTAATAAGTGGGG
>WFNQ01000156.1 GCA_015488565.1 Thiomicrorhabdus sp. | reverse complement strand
TGCCCCGCTTCTAAGTGGCTTGCACCATCAATAAACACTTGTCCATCAATTTCAGGTGCATCCGCCATCGAACGTGCCACCGCACCCTCTTCCACCACTTCATCAACTAAGACCTGCATTACTTGCCCAACCTTGGCCTGCATTTTAGCTAAACTAATGGCTTGTTGTGTTTGCATAAAACGATCAAAGCGGTCTTGCTTCACTTCATCAGGTACTTGCTCGGCGATCTCATTGGCGGTAGCACCTTCAACAGGTGAATACTGAAAACAGCCCACACGATCCAGTTGCGCCGCCTGTAAAAAGTCCAATAATTCTTGAAACTCGGCGTCGGTCTCACCTGGAAAACCAACAATAAAAGTGGAGCGAATGGTTAAGTTAGGAACCGCTTTACGCCACTTATTAATACGCTCTAAGGTTTTTTCAACGTTTCCAGGACGCTTCATCGCTTTAAGCACGCGTGCATTGGCGTGTTGCAATGGCATGTCTAAATAAGGCAATATTTTACCTTCCTGCATTAATGGAATTACCTCTTCTACATTGGGGTACGGGTAAACGTAATGCAAGCGAATCCAAAAATTCTCCCCCCCTGCTTTATTCAACTCTCCTAAGGCTTCTGATAGTCCAAACATGGACGTTTTGGTTGGACGACCTTCGGCAAAATCCGTTTTGTATTTTACGTCCACCCCATAAGCGGCGGTATCTTGGGAAACAACCAGTAGCTCTTTTACGCCCGCCTCTTTCAAACGCTTAGCCTCTGCCACCACGTCTGCCACGGGACGACTGACTAAATCTCCTCGCATGGAAGGAATAATACAAAACGTGCAACGGTGATTACAGCCTTCTGAAATTTTAAGGTACGCATAGTGTTTTGGCGTGAGCTTAATTCCTTGGGGGGGAACTAAATCCGTAAAGGGATTATGTTCAGGAGGGGCAATCACATCATGAATCGCCGAAACCACCTCTTCATAGGCCGCAGGGCCAGAGACCGCCAATACCTTAGGGTGTACTTCGGTAATTTGCTCCTCTCTTGCGCCCAAACATCCCGTTACAATCACCTTGCCATTCTCTTCTAAGGCTTCACCAATGGTATCTAACGACTCCTGAACCGCACTGTCAATAAAACCGCAGGTGTTCACAATCACCGCATCCGCGTCTTCATAGCTGTTGGTTAAGCGATACCCTTCGGTACGTAACTGAGTTAAAATGCGTTCGGTATCCACCGTTGCTTTAGGACACCCTAAACTCACGACACCAATGGTTGGTTGCTGCTTAGACATAAATATATTCTCATTTTTTAAATTCAGGCTATTTTAGCCTATATCCCAAATCCTTACGAATATGGATGCATAAAAAAACCCAGTTTTTCACCTAAGAAAAACTGGGTTTCAGAAAAGCATGTTGGGTTACTTTAAAAAGGTTTAACGACAACAAGCACTAAAATAATAAACGCCAGAACTAACGGTATTTCATTCGCCCAGCGGTAATAGACGCCACTGTGATCCAAATGCCCCTCTTGCATCTCCTTCATACGACGTTTGCACCAAAGATGATAAACAACTAATAAGACCACCACCAGTAATTTAGCGTGCACCCATGCGCTAGCCGTCTGAAAATATATTAACCATAAAGCCAAACCTGACCCCACAGCCAACATCATCATTAGCGTCATAAACTTATATAACTTTTGCGCCATAATCGCTAAACGATCCACATTTTGCCCTGCTTCTTTGCCTTCGACAAAATGAACAAAAATTCGAGGGAGGTAAAAAATACCCGCCATCCAAGACATCATAAATAAAATATGAAACGTTTTAAGCCACAACATAAAAAGGGTTCCTTTAAAAAAATAACAGTTAAAAATAATTTGCCTGTATCATACCTCTAATCGCAATAAAATTAAGCGTAATTCTCCCTCTTTTTAATATAAGGAATGAAAGGTATGAACATCAAAAAAGATAAAGTCGCTCTTATTGAGTACACTCTTACCAATGCCGATGGTGACGTAATGGACGCCTCAGATGGTAACCCACTGGCTTACTTACAAGGGCATGGCAACTTAATCCCCGGCTTAGAAGCACAACTTGAAGGCAAAACGACAGGCGACAAATTTACCACAACCATTGCGGCGGCTGATGCCTATGGCGAACGTGTAGACACATTGGTTCAAACCGTTCCAAGCGACATGTTTCAAGGCGTCGATAACTTAGAAGTGGGAATGCGTTTTGAAGCTCAGTCAGAACAAGGAATGCACTCGGTAGAAATCACCGCAGTAGAAGGCGATCAAGTCACTGTTGACGGCAATCACCCAATGGCCGGACTTGAGTTAACATTTGAAGTTGAAGTCAAAGAAGTACGTGATGCCACCGCCGAAGAGTTAGAGCATGGTCATGCGCATGGGGCGGGTGGACATCAGCACTAAACACGCTCTTTGTTCTTAGAGAGACAAATTTAGAATAAAAAAAATCCCGTTTGATACGGGATTTTTTTATTCTTACTTAATCACCAGATAGAAATACAAATTCAAGTCTAAGCATTTTCTATCTGGTGATTCAAGCTTTAAAAGAAACGTTTAAAATAATATCTTACAGTACGCCTAACGTTTCTAACACTTCGATACTCAGTTGACCATAAGCCAACCCTTTATCTTTTTGATAAGCACGCACCGCATTTAGCGTGTTTTTATTCCAAACACCATTAATTGAAGTAACCCCCCCTTTCAAATAACCTAAGCCATATAAAGCACGTTGCAACTTAGTAATAATCTCTGTTGAACGATCCTTTTTACACAACGTCGGCAACTCTTGAACATAGCCCACCTTGCTCTCTTTACTGTTCTGAACCAATTCTGCAATTTTACCGCGATAATCTCCTGGAATCACTTGATTAACATAACAGTGTTTCGTCTCTGCTTTTTCAAATTTAACCGATTTAGGTGCTGAACTCGTTCCCTCTGTTTTCACAGGAGGTTTTACTTCGACCTGTTTGGACTCCACGACTGGCGCAACAACCGATTTCACTTCTGGTACAACTTCAGGAGTAACAACGGGGGCGATTTTAGGTTCAGGTGCAATAACAGGTACCGGTTTGGTCTCTACTTTTGGTGCCTCCGCAGGTATCGTTTTATGGGTTGGCTTTACTTTTTCAATCGCGCCAACATCAGGTGGCACTTCGGACTTAAGCATTTTTTTAGAACCTTTACGGTTCACAATATCAGAATATTGAATCACACCTAAATCCACCAAAGACTCAATACTCAGCTGACCATACGCCAACCCTCTGGATTTTTGATAGTTAATTAAGGAGTTTAAGGTGTTAATCCCCCAAATACCATCAATCACCTCTAAATCATAAGGAGGACTTGGCTTTAAAAAACCACGCTCACTTAAGGCCAATTGTAAGGCTTCAATAATTTCAGGACTGCGGCTCCACTTACACAATGTCGGTAATTTAATTGAATCACCGGGTTGTGCATTGGAATTCAACACTTCGGGTAAGTTCCCTTGATAATTGCTTGGAATCGTTTGACCAGCAACACACTGACGAATAACTGTATCAAATGAGTTCGTTGATGCTGTTGTAACAATCGTTGATGAAGATACAACGGGCTCTGAGGTCTCCGAAACCACGTTATAATCCGGTTCAGGTTCGCTATACGTCTCTTCTTGAATGTATGCTGTCTCAGCCGGTTCAATCACTTCTTCTATGACTTGAGTCACAGCAGGTTGTACTGGTGGTTTAGCCGCTTCCACAACGGCCGGTTTCTGCTCTTCTTGTGCATAAATATTTTTCCACTGTTCAAGCAACGGATCTGAAGAGCTGTTTTCAGTCGTTTCGACAACCGCGACCACTTCTTCCTCTTGAGGAATAGCAGGTTCAGGTGCCTCCGGCTCTTTTAACTGCTCAATTTTAGACTCGAGTTGATTTATTTTAATCTCAGAAAAGCGTTTATCGTCCTTATTCTGTTCAGCAAGCTCAGCCATCACGCGTGCACGCTCTTCTGCTTTTGCCTTTTCAATTAATAAATCGACATACGCTGCTGACATAGCGGGCTTATATGTTGTGTCTGGATTTGTAGCGGCTGAAAAACAACCCGCCAGAGAGAGAACGGAGCCACAAATAACCGTTAATTTAAAAAGCTTCATAACCAACCTTCATTAAAATTATCAAAACAAACTCAATCCCCAGCACGCTTATTTATATTTCTATGTAAGTCCATGCAAGGGGATTGAGATAAAAAGCAACATGTATTCTATGACATATTACGCATAAAATCACGGATTCAAATTAAAATCCTAAGCGATTCACTAAAATAGTGAGATTAATATAAAAAAACCGCATACAGCTCAACGCTCTATGCGGTTTTTTTATTCTAGAAGTCTGTCAGACTTAGGTGTTCGTTACGAGAGAAAGCCATTTTCACAGTAGAGTCATCCTAAATCCGATAGACTCCTAGCTTAACCATAAAACCTAACCAACTGCCACACCAATCTCAGATAGTGATTTAGGCGACTTAATGTCATACATATCAATTTCATCAAACTGTAAATAACGGTAAACATCGTCCGCCATGGTATCAAGTTTTGCTACCTCTTCCATGTACTCTTCTTTCGTTGGTAAACGACCAAGTGAAGCACACACGGCGGCCAATTCAGCCGAGCCTAAATACACATCAGCACCGTTCCCTAATCGGTTCGGGAAGTTTCGTGTTGAGGTTGAGAAGACCGTCGATTTATCTGCCACTCGTGCTTGGTTACCCATGCATAAAGAGCAACCAGGCATTTCAGTTCGCGCACCCACTCGGCCATAAATACTGTAATACCCCTCTTCAATCAATTGACGCTCATCCATTTTGGTCGGTGGCGCAATCCAAAGGCGTGTTGGTACGGTTCCCATACTGTCAAGCACTTTGCCCGCTGCACGAAAATGACCAATATTGGTCATACATGAACCAATAAAGACTTCATCAATTGGGGTGCCTGCCACATCCGATAATAATTTAACGTCATCTGGGTCGTTTGGACATGCCACAATCGGTTCTTTCACATCACTCAAATCAATTTCAATGACTTCTGCGTATTGTGCATCAGAATCGGCGCTTAATAAAACGGGGTTGGCAATCCATGCCAACATCTCGTCACGTCGACGCAATAAAGTTCGCGCATCGGCATAACCGCTCTCGACCATCCAATTAATTAAGGTCACATTTGACTTTAAATACTCAATAATCGACGCTTCGGACAGTTTTACCACACACCCATTAGCAGAGCGTTCAGCAGAAGCATCGGACAGTTCAAAGGCTTGCTCGACCTTTAAGTGCTCCAACCCTTCAATTTCAAGGACTCGGCCATTAAAGACATTCTTTTTGCCTTTTTTCTCAACGGTTAAGAGACCATCTTGAATGGCTTTATAAGGAATGGCGTTCACTAAATCTCGTAAAGTAATACCTGGTTGCATTTTACCTTTGAAGCGTACTAACACCGATTCAGGCATATTCAAGGGCATCACACCTAAGGTCGCACCAAAGGCTACTAGTCCAGATCCTGCTGGGAAAGAGATGCCTATTGGAAAACGCGTATGAGAATCCCCCCCCGTCCCCACGGTATCCGGAAGCAATAAACGGTTTAACCAAGAGTGAATCACACCGTCACCAGGACGTAATGCCACCCCACCACGACTGGTCATAAAGTCAGGCAACGAGTGTTGCAGTTCAATGTCCACTGGTTTTGGATAAGCAGAAGTATGACAAAAAGACTGCATCACTAAATCCGCTGAAAATCCTAAGCAAGCCAGCTCTTTCATCTCATCACGTGTCATCGCTCCCGTGGTATCTTGAGAACCAACCGTCGCCATATGAGGCTCACAATACATTCCCGGACGAACCCCTTCAATACCACACGCTTTACCGACCATTTTTTGTGCCAGTGTATAACCATGTGTTGATGCGGTTTTATCTTGAGGCCGCATAAAGACGTCGGATGGGGCAAGCCCTAAATCCGCACGCGCTTTATCGGTTAACCCTCGCCCAATAATTAATGGAACTCGCCCACCCGCTCGCACTTCATCTGGCATGGTATCGGGTGCTAACTCAAACGTCGAAATGGTTTCGCCCGCTTCATTGGTGATTTTTCCTGCGTATGGGTGAATAGTAATCACATCGCCCATATTCAATGATTCCACATCACACTCAATCGGTAAAGCACCCGAGTCTTCAGCAGTATTAAAGAAAATAGGGGCGATTTTAGTCCCCAACACCACACCACCTTGACGTTTATTAGGCACATAAGGAATATCATTACCAAAAAACCACATTACCGAATTCATTGCTGACTTACGTGATGAACCTGTTCCAACCACATCACCAACGTAAGCGACGGTATGCCCTTTGGCTTTCAAAGACTCCATGACGCCGGCTACATTTTCAATACGGGTAGCCAACATCTCTTTCGCATGCAAAGGGATATCAGGACGAGACCAAGCGGCGGTTGCAGGCGAAAGGTCATCTGTATTCGTTTCTCCCTCCACTTTAAAGACCGTTACCGTCATCGTTTCAGGCATCTTAGGTTTCGACGTAAACCACTCAGCTTCGGCCCACGATTTCATGACTTGCATTGCATAATCATTGGTTTTTGATTTTTCAACCACATCATGATACGCATCGTAAACCAGTAATGTTTTAGACAGCGCCTTCACAGCTGTTTCTGCTACCTCAGAACTGGAGCTATCTAATAACTCAATCAGAGGCTGAACATTATACCCACCAAGCATTGTGCCTAATAAAACCACCGCTTCCACGGCTGAAATTAATTGAGTGCTCACCGCGCCTTTTGCGACATCGGCTAAAAAACCTGCCTTAACATAAGATGCTTCATCGACCCCTGGTGGTACACGGTGCGTTAATAGCTCAACCAAAAACGCCTCTTCGCCCGCAGGTGGGTTTTTAATAAGCTTAACTAACTCTCCAGTCTGCTCTGCATTTAAAGGTAATGGCGGTAGCCCTTCAGCCAAACGTTCTGCAACATGACGACGATACGCATCTAACATAAAGTGTGTTCTCCTAAAATAAAATTACGGGTAACTACGCGGAGTAATTACAAATAAAAGGGGGGATTTAATTGGCGATATTCTAACACACTCAAATGGGTTTCGTTTTGCGACTTAAAAAAGTCGCCCCCTTAAAGCAGTAGGTCTCCAAACCCCCAAATTAATGTGCCTAATACCAGTGTGACGTGTGACATCCATACTTTTTTTAGATGCCATTTTGAAGGGGTTAAATCAGGCATATCCATATCCGCATCAACCTTTTCTAACCGTTCATATAAACGGTGCAGTTCGCCATGCAGTAAACTGTATTCGCCCATTACGGCAAATAGAACAATTAAACTACCAAATCGAGCAAACCATAATGGGTCAAAAACCAGACCCAATATCAATCCAATAATACCCGAAGACCAAGCGAGTATTAATAACAAACCACTTTTCTTTTTCATAACAAAGAAACCTTAACTATCTCGTCTTCTCTTAATCTCTTCAAAGGCGGCATTAATATCCTGCATTTTTTCGGTCCCTTTTTGAATCTCTTTATCGTCCATTCCTTGCCCTTGCATGTAGTCTGGATGATGTAATTTCACTAATTTTCGATACGCTTTTTTGATGACGATAAATTCATCCGTTTCATTGCATCCTAGCTCTTGATAAGGGTCTTTATCAATTGGATAAGCCCCTGCTTGGCCACCACCGAGCACTTGGCTAATCATATTTTTAATCTGTTCTTCAGTAAACAGTAAGGTTTCACCAATCTCGATAATCACAGCACGCGTGTTATCCGACAAGCCATCTAGCGAAGCAAAGGTAACAAGCTGAAAAAATACGCCCGCTCGTACTTGCTCATTGGCTTTGCTTAACGATTGGCTGTAATACTGAATTGACTGCTGATCATCTTTGGCTTTATTGGCCAAAGCAAATAATTTTTTCTTCGTGCTCTCAATTAATATGGCAGGCACGCGGGCTTGCTTCATCCCTGCGAGCATTGATTTAATGGTGTCGCTCATAAACTCCACTTCAATTTTGCTCACCTGCCCATCGCTTTTGGCCACTTTCGCCATTAAGGCAATCACTTCTTCAGGAATGGATAATCGGCTTTTAGAGTACTCATTACTGGCAAAGTTTTTATAGGCATCCGCAAAACCATTACTATTTTTAACCGAACCATAGGCATTACGCCCAAAGTCAACGACCTTTCTAAACAGTTTAAACACCAGTTTAAATACACCCAAAACCACAGCCAAACAGACCAATAATATAACAACGATAAATTTAAAAAAACGACCCATACGGCTCATAGCTCCTGCTTTAAATTCAAATAGGGGGGGGAGAAATAATTAAATAATATAGCCAAATAACGGCAATGGCATACACGGCGGCCAATACATCGTCCAGCATAATGCCAAACCCACCCTGTACTTTCTGATCTATCCAACGAATAGGCCAAGGCTTCCAAATATCAAATAAACGAAACGTGATAAAGGCAAACACCCAAAAAACAATACCTTGTTCAGGCAGAAAAAGTAGTACCAACCAGATGCCAACAAATTCATCCCAAACAATACCGCCATGGTCATGTACGCCCAATTGCTCTGAGGCTCTGCCACAAATAAGACTACCAAATAATGTGCCTGCTAATAAAACCAACCAAGCAACGGACTCGCTCCATAACAAAATAGGAAGAAACAACAATAAACCCAATAGGGTACCAACGGTTCCGGGTGCTTTTTTGGCCAAACCAGAGCCAAAGCCAAAGCCAAGCATTAAATAAGGACTTTTCAGTAAATCACTAAAACGTGGGATTTTAGTTGTTTTCATATTTTTCTCCCCCCCTATTACGTTATGACAAGAGGCCTTAAAAACAAAAACAGCGTTGAAATCAACGCTGCTTTTACTTTAACAAACA
The DNA here is from genome assembly GCA_015488565.1 of Thiomicrorhabdus sp. Classification (GTDB taxonomy): domain Bacteria; phylum Pseudomonadota; class Gammaproteobacteria; order Thiomicrospirales; family Thiomicrospiraceae; genus Thiomicrorhabdus. The sequence continues at coordinate 679 of WFNQ01000156.1, read as the reverse complement.
AGTATAACCGTATGTTTTACTTCCGTCTTTTAGCTGCAGTCTTCAAGCGAAGTGCATTCAACTTAATAAAACCTTCTGCGTCTTTATGATCGTATGCACCACCATCTTCTTCAAAGGTAGCAATGTCTTCATCAAACAAACTGAATTCTGAACGGCGCGAAACCACAATCACATTCCCTTTATACAATTTAAGGCGCACGGTTCCTGTCACATAAGTTTGTGACGAATCAATTAAGGCTTGTAGCATTTCACGCTCTGGTGCAAACCAAAATCCGTTATAAATCATTTCGGCATACTTAGGCATTAACTCATCTTTAAGGTGTGCGGCATTTCGATCTAACGTTAACGACTCCATCGCACGATGTGCTTTTAGCATGATTGTTCCAGCAGGTGTTTCATAACAACCACGCGCCTTCATGCCCACAAAACGATTTTCAACAATATCATCACGTCCAATACCGTTGGCACCACCGACTTTATTTAGATATTCCATGACGGTTGCAGGTGACATATCTTTGCCATTAATGGACACAATATCGCCTTTTTGATAGCCGATATCCAAATACGTTGCTTCATCTGGCGCCTTTTCAGGCGACACCGTCCATAACCACATATCCTCTTCTGGCTCATTAGCAGGGTCTTCAATCACCCCTCCTTCATAAGAGATGTGCAATAAATT
>WFNQ01000155.1 GCA_015488565.1 Thiomicrorhabdus sp. | reverse complement strand
TCAAACACTCTGGAGCCATTGAATATACCAAGCATATCGCACAAAAAGAGGCCAATTTAGCAAAAACAGCCTTAACCCCACTTACTGACAGCCCGATCAAAACGGCTCTGTGTGCTTTAGCCGATTTAGCGGTAAACCGCTCCCACTAAAAGATGACTCTAACTCTTCTAGAGAGAAGAACTTGTTAAAGTGCCTTTCTATCTTATTCATGTTAATGCCACTTAGGCCTTTCGAACCTTCCTCCGCTTCATGTGTGCCTCGTACTCTCTCTGAACACGCTCTTGCTCTTGCTGCACTAACGCCGCATTAACCTTAGCTTCCGCCTCGACTTGTAACTCTTGATGATAGCGACGATATAACTCTAAGTTAGCCAGCTTTGTTTTACTCCAATCAACACGCCGCATGATCCAACGAATTAAAAAACGAATCACATGACATTGATCCGCACTACTATACAACAACTCCGCTTTGGGCCGTATGCCATGCATTCGCTCAACAATAATTAACTGTAATTTTTGATCTTTTCTGATGCGAATAAAACCCGATTGCTCATCATCAAAACTAGTACTGTAAAAAATACGAATCACTTGACTCATACTAAAAACGGCTTTCGCTAAAATTGTCGACTCTCGCTTACCATTTTGACCTACCGTATAAATAAATATGTTTTGCGACATAACCTGCTTAAAAAATAGGTCAATCTCCTCAAAGTGAACTTCTTGAGAAGCTAAAGATTGGGATTCAAGCTCATGCTGAATCTCCATTGAACGCTTTTCAAGTAACTTGATAAAATATCGAGCGGATGGTGAAATCGGTTTTGGATTATGCATTTATAAATACCTCTATAAATAGGTATCGGCCAGCATTCTTAAAATTTAATGTATTTTAAAAAAATAAAGAAGGAAGGGTAAACAGACTAAAGATTACCCTGCAGAAACGTTTCAAATTCATTGGATGGCAAAGGCCGACTTAATAGGTAGCCCTGAACATACTGACAGCCCTGAATTCGTAAAAACTCAAGCTGAGCATCCGTTTCAACCCCTTCTGCAACCACCTCTAAACCTAATTTTTCAGCCAATAAAATAACCACTTCAACGATGGCGGCATCGTCTGAATCCGTTGTTAAATCCATCACAAAAGAACGATCTATTTTTAAGGTACTCATCGGAAACTGCTTTAAATACCCTAAAGAGGAGTAACCTGTACCAAAGTCATCAATAGCGAGCTTTAAATTATTCTCTCTAAAACGCTTCATCGTTTGTAAAGCCCCCTCAACATCCTCCATAACGCAACTTTCCGTAATCTCTAGTTCAATATTTCTAGGATCTAACTGGTTGTCATGCAAGGTTTTTTGAATGGTTTCCAGTAAATTAGGGGCTTTAAATTGCTTGGCTGATAAATTAATTGCCACAATTAAAGAGTCGTCATACTGACGCGTCCACTCAGCTGTTTCACGACAAGCCGTTTGTAAAATCCACTCCCCTAAGGGAATGATTAATCCAGTTTCTTCTGCCAAAGGAATAAATCGATCTGGCGGTATCAATCCTTTTTCAGGATGAATCCAGCGAACCAATGCCTCCATCCCTGTGATTTTATTGGTAGCCAATGAAATTTTAGGTTGATAAAACAGTGTAAATTGCTCATTTGCAATAGCATGACGCATTTCATCTTCCATCTCCAGTTGATCAAGTACGGCATCTTGTAGCTCTTGGCTAAAGTACTGGTAATTGTTTCTTCCTTGCTCTTTGGCCTTATAAAGTGCAAGCTCTGCTCGCTTTACCAAGCCATCTACATCCGCACCATCACACGGAAAAATAGATATGCCAATACTGGCGCCAATATTAATACTATGTTCTTCTAAACAAAAAGGCTCTAATAAGGAATCAATAAAATTTTGTGCGACGACAGAAGCATCTTCTGCACTTTTTAATTCAGGTAACAATATCGCAAAATCATCCCCACCTAAACGCGCAACGGTATCCGATTCACGCCCCAAAGTTAAAAAACGCTTTGCTATCGATTCTAATAATTCATCCCCTACATTGTGACCTAATGAGTCATTTATAATTTTAAAACGGTCTAAATCAATCAATAGCACGGCTAACTGATGTTTCTCTCGCTTTGCAATGGATATTCCGACAGAGAGGCGATCGTAAAACAATACGCGGTTAGGAAGGTGCGTCAAAGGATCGTAAAAAGAGAGTTCTTCCAGTTTTTCTTCGGCTTTTTTTTGATCGGATAAATCATTAAAAATGCCCACAT
>WFNQ01000154.1 GCA_015488565.1 Thiomicrorhabdus sp. | reverse complement strand
GGCAACATATAGGGGGAGGAAAATTCGGAATAAATCGCTCGCTGGTTTTTAAATGCCGCTGGGCTTCCCCAGTAAAACTGTCCTGCATCGTGATAGGCTTCTTCTAAATCTTGTGAACGCTTATGAAAGTTTTCAGGGTGAAACATCTCTAAACGATGATTTTCGGTTACTTTAAACGCACGTTGAATCGGTGTGCCAAACGTGGTCACACTAAAGCAATACTCCGCACCCGTTGTTTGCAACTGTTGAAACGCCGCTTGCAATAACCCCGTTTGAACAAACGGTGCGGTGGCATACAAACAACAAGCCCAATCCACTTGTTCACCGTCGGCCTCCATCCACTCAATGGCTTGCTTGATTACAGGGAGCGTCCCTGCAAAGTCATTCGATAACGCTTTAGGGCGAACAAACGGTGTTTCTGCGCCATATTGACGTGCAATATTGGCAATGTCCTCATCATCGGTAGAGACAATCACGCGATCAAAACAGCCACTTTTTAAGGCCGTTTCAATCGAATACGCGATAATCGGTTTGCCCAAAAAGTCTTTAATATTTTTACGAGGAATCCGTTTACTGCCACCTCTGGCTGGAATAATACAAAGCTTCATACCAACACCTGCTGTAATACCTTTATGACCGTCTCTTGATCCTGCTCTGTCATCGCATGAAAAACGGGAATACTAATGGTTTGTCGATAGTACGCTTCGGCCACAGGAAAGTCTCCTTGGGCAAACCCCATCTTTTGATAGTACGGTTGAGTATGCACCGGAATATAGTGCACATTGACCCCAATTCCGTGTTCACGTAAGGCATTAAATACCTCCGCTCGTGTCCGAGAAATTTGATCGGTTTGAATTAAAACAGGGTATAAATGAAAAGAGGAGTCGCTTTCAAGCGTTTGATAAGGTAGAGCTAATGGAAGGCCTATCAAGGCCGTATTGTAATGCTTGGCAAACTTTGTTCGTATTTGAATAAAATGTTCTAACCGTTGCATCTGACTGATGCCCAGTGCCGCTTGCATCTCCGTCATTCGGTAGTTAAATCCTAACCCCACCTGCTGATAGACCCAAGCGCCTTCTAAAGGAGTCAAATCGGAAGATGACTGGGTCATCAAATGGGGTTCACGTGTCACACCATGACTACGAAGCAGTTGCATTTTTTCAGCCAAAGGCTGTTGATTGGTGGTCGCCATTCCACCCTCTCCCGTGGTCACAATTTTAACGGGATGAAAGCTGAAAACGGTAATATCAGAATATTCCCCCCCCCCTATCGGAGAGCCTAAATATTTCCCCCCTATGGCGTGGGAGGCATCTTCAATAATCTTAAAACCATACTCTACACTCAGTTCATGTATCCGCTTCATATCACACGACTGTCCAGCAAAATGTACTGGCATCACAATGTCAGGCAGCGTATGGGTCTTTTTGGCCGCGTGTAACTTCTCTTCCAAAGCCTCCACACACATATTATAAGTACGCGAATCAATGTCGACAAAATCAACCGTTGCGCCACAAAATAGCGCGCAATTGGCCGAGGCCACAAACGTATTGGGCGATGTCCAAAGTCGTCCCCCCTTACCCAAACCCAGAGCTAAACACGCAATGTGCAACGCCGATGTGGCGCTGTTTACCGCTACCGCATACTGTGCACCACAATAAGCGGCCACTGTGTGTTCAAACAATGGCACTTGCTCGCCTTGCGTTAAATAATCGGACTGCAATACCTGAACCACAGCCTCAATGTCGGCGGGTGAAATATCTTGTTTACCATACGGAATCATTGTTCACGCCTTAGTTAAGAGAAGCTCTACGCATTCAAATCCAGCAGCTCACTGTAACGTTTTTTTGCCTTCAGTACTTTATCCAAATACTGACGCGCCTCACTGGATGCATGTTCATACCGTAAGGTACGATAAACCCGCTTAGGGTGCAACTGATTTACACGTAAAATTGCTTCTTCAGGCGTGGGAGCAAACAGTTTAAGGGTTCTTGAAATACCCGCATTGTAAGAAGAAATGGACAGCATCTCTTTTATTTGAGGGTTTCGCACCCCCAATAAATAGTCGTGTTTTAACAACCCCATATACGCAATTCCCATACGGATATTATTTTGCGCATCAAAGAGTTCCTCTGTGTTGGGTTGCCCTAATCGACCGTCTACATACTGATACACATCTCGCCCTGCCGTACTTGCCTTAAGTTGCATTAAGCCCAACGCATTCGATTTACTCACCGCTCGCGGGTTAAACGCACTTTCCACCTCAATGATGGCAAACACCAAATCTTTCGGAACATCAAACTGCTGTGCATACTCATCCACCCAAGGTTTATACTTCTCAACTTGACCCAATAAGCGATTTTCAACCCGTGGAATTTGAATCACAACAAACGAGCCATCCTCATCACTCACCTCTTGCTGGTGTTCTTGCAATAAGTAGTTAGCATACTCTCTCGCTGCCGCAGGATAACGAATCGGTTGCCCAGATTGATTCACGACTTGACGATAAAACCAAGGTTTATGCTGTGCTTTAATCGGCGCGGTACTCAACAAGCTTTCACCATTCACCACGGTAGGACTTAATAAAACACGATAAATCATCCGCTTTAAGTTCGAAGGGGTTGCAAGTGCCGTCGGCACCTCTATCACCAGCGCATCACGGTATTGAATAAAAGATGGCGTCATCAGATGATGATTTTTTCCGCCCCCCCTATTCTCAGCAACGCTGGGTTGTTCAGCCGAAAAATAGACAGGCACATCTGGCAACTGTTCAGTTTTTGACACATCACCTTTACTGGCTTCGGTATGGTCATAATCAGGCATAGGGGGGGAAGAAAAATGAGTTGATGGTTCAGAAACATGGCTTATTACACGGATACCACCCAATAAAACAGGCTGTATAACAGCTTGATTTACATAGTATTGTTCAGAACCTTGGTTAAATTTTAACCAATTTTGAACATTAGACAAATAGCTTGCTGTTAACATCAACATAAAGCT
>WFNQ01000153.1 GCA_015488565.1 Thiomicrorhabdus sp. | reverse complement strand
CAAGCGATTGCGAACGCGAATCAAATAAAAGGGTATCCGCTTGTGATGGCTGGTGCTTCTCATACGGTTTTAGAGAGAGGAAAAGAGTGATGCGACATTGGACAAAAATGATGGTTAAAAAACAGGTGATGACGGGGGCGATACTGACGCTGTTATTGTCTTTTCAAGTGGGTGCGGACGAGCTGGTATTAAGCAAAGAGCAATATAAAACGCTGGGATTACAAGTAGCAGAAGCCACAAAAGTGGCGCAGTATCCTACACAGATGTTTCCCGCACAAGCGATGTTTCATCCAAATACGATTCGTACCTTATCGGCGCCTTTGTCGGGCAAAGTTTCGCGTTTAAATGTGGTGCATGGTGCGGTGTCTAAAGGTCAGGTAATTGTTGAGATTGAAAGTGCTGAATTATTGGCGTTGCAGTCCCAGTTGTTGTCGGTCTCTTCGGACTTGAAAGTGCTTAAAAATGAATTGAAGCGAGTTAAGAAGTTACGCCAGTCGGGCGTGGCCTCGGCAAAGGCATTGCAACAAGCGCAGGCGGATGTGGATAAATTGCAAGCAGAGAAAGCACAACAAAAAAAATCACTTAGATTAATGGGGTTTTCTAAAGAGAGCACTCAGCGTTTATTGTCTTCTCAGTCCATTCAGTCTTCTGTGTTGTCGATGGTTTCTCCTGTTGATGGACAAATTTTTGATTTAAGTATTCGTTTAGGTGAACGTGTTACGGCTAATCAGCCACTGTTTTCATTGGGCAAAACACAGCCCATGTTGTTGAGAGTAAAGGTGCCCGTTGAGTTGGCGAATCGTCTTAAAAAGGGGGAACGTGCCGAGGTTGTTTCGCTGGGTACGGCGATGATAGAGCATATTGATCCTGATGTGGATGCCATGACTCAAACAGTGGATGTGCATGTGGAAGTGGATAATCGTGACCATGAGATTCGACCTGGTCAACGGTTTCAAATTCGTTTTTTAATGTCGTCTGATACCCCAACATCACAAGCGATTTATCGTGTTCCCTCCAATGCGATCAGTCAGTTCGAGGGGAAAACGGTGGTGTTTATTAAAGCCGATGATGTGATTGAGGCTAAATCCATTAAGGTGATGAATATTCAAAATAAGCAGTTGTATTTTTTATTGCAACAACCACCGTCGAACTCAATGAATACCTTGAATGTCTTTGTGAAAGGTTCTACCGCCATTAAATCGGCTTTTGAAGCTCAAGAGAGCGATGCGTAACGCAAAAGGAATTTGATATGTTGGCGAAATTTTTACAGTTTTTTTTAGTGCAGAGAACCTTGGTGTTACTGATTGTTTTTGCCTTGGCAGCCGGAGGGTGGCAGGCGTTTCAAAAAATGCCGATTGATGCCTTTCCAGATGTGTCTCCTACGCAAGTAAAAATGATTTTTAAAGCGCAAGGAATGACGCCTGAAGAGGTGGAGCAACGAGTGATCGCTCCATTGGAACAAGAGCTATTGGGACTGCCTAAGCAGCGTGTATTACGCTCTCTTGCTAAGTATGGTATTGCAGATATTACCTTGGACTTTGATGAGGGAACGGATATTTATTGGGCGCGTCAGTTGGTGGCCGAACGCTTAGGAGGCATGGATTTACCGAATGGCGTAACGGGCGGTATGGCATCGTTATCGACCCCATTAAGCGATGTATTTATGTTTACCATTGAGGGTGACGCCTTAAATAATATGGAAAAACGGGACTTATTGGATTGGGTGATTCGTCCTGCATTGCGCTCTGTTCCAGGTGTTGCCGATGTGAATATGCTGGGTGGTTTGGTCAAAACCTTTGTGGTGAAACCAGATTATCAGAAGTTGATGGGGGCTCAAATTTCATTGGCACAGCTTACTTTGGCATTAGAAGAGAATAACCAAAACGATGGTGCGGGTCGCTTAAACCAAGGGGAAGAGGTTATTTTGGTTCGTACGCAGGGGAATTTAAGTACGCTGTCGGACATTGAAAATATTGTGGTGGCCTATAAAAATGGAGTGGCCATTCAGGTAAGAGACCTTGCTCAGGTTGAAATCGATGCGCTGTATCGTAATGGTGCGGTTACTCAAAATGGAGAGAGCGAGGCAGTACAAGGCTTGGTTATGGCATTAAAAGGTGCGAATGCTCGGGAAGTGGTATCGGGGATAGAAGCTCGATTGCAGGCCTTGCAACCCGCTTTTCCTAAAGGCATTTCAGTTAGCGTTTTTTATAACCGAAGTGACTTGGTAAATACCGCTATTTTTGGTGTCTCTAAGGTGATGCTAGAAGCGGTGGTGTTGGTGTTGATTGTACTGTTAATTTTTCTTGGTAATGTCAGGGCGGCGATTACCGTTGCACTGATTTTACCCTTAGCGGCACTCATGACTTTTATATTGATGCGCTGGTTTGGTTTATCAGCCAATTTAATGTCTTTAGGTGGGCTAACGATCGCCATCGGAATGTTGGTGGATGCGGCCGTGGTGGTGGTTGAAAACATCGTTTCACATCAAGAGAAAGACGCTAAAAAGAAGCAAGGCCATTTGCCGAAGATGCATATTATCTTTAGGGCGTTAAAAGAGGTTTCGGTACCGGTTATTTCAGGTATCTTAATTATTATGACGGTCTTTTTGCCACTGTTAACGCTGGAAGGATTGGAAGGAAAGTTATTTGTACCTGTGGCGTTAACCATTATTTTTGCATTGGGTAGTGCATTGCTGTTATCACTGACCGTGATTCCTACGCTCTCCTCTTTTATTTTAGGCAAGGTTTCTCATCAGGAACCGTGGTTGGTGCGTAAATTAGAGGCGTTTTATAAACCCGTTTTACAGTGGAGTTTAGTGAACGATCGTATTATTGTTGGTTCGGCACTGATTGCACTGGTGTTTGCGGGGTTTGTGTACACACAAGTGGGCAAAACGTTTATTCCCCAAATGGATGAAGGTACGGTCATTTTACAGGTTGAAAAAACCCCCTCCATCAGTTTGGCCGCATCTAATGAGATGGATATGCGTATTCAAAAAGCCATTATGGAACAGGTGCCAGAAGTGATTCGAATTGTGGCACGAGTGGGGTCGGATGAAATTGGTTTAGATCCGATGAGCTTAAATGACACGGACTCCTTTTTGATTTTTAAACCCAAAGAGGAGTGGCGAATGGAGAGCACGGAGGAGTTGATTGAAGAGATTCGTCAAGTGTTGGTCTCGCAATTTCCAGGGATTAACTATGCCTTTACCCAGCCGATTCAAATGCGTGTGGATGAAATGTTGACTGGTGCTCGTGGTGATGTTGCCATTAAAATTTTTGGGGATAATCCAATCGAATTAAATGAAGTCGCTAAAAAGATGGTGTCTATGGTTAAGGGTATTGAGGGGGCGGAAGATGTCTTTACATCCACCAATGAAGGGCTGCGCTACTTACAACTTAAAGTAAACCAAGACATGGCGGGTCGTTTAGGCTTAACCGTCAATGAAGTTGAGAAAATATTACGTACTCAAATTAATGGCTTAGAAGTGGGTGTACTGTACGAAGGCATTCGTCGTATTCCATTAATGATTCGTGCCCCCGAGTCGTATAAGTCATCGATGGTTGAGATGTTACAGCAACCGATTACCGTTGAAACCTCAGAGGGTACGCATTCGGTTCTGCTCTCTCAACTGGTGGATGCGGTGGAAGAGGATGGCCCTGTTTCAATTAAACGTGAACAGAGTAAGCGTTTTTCAGTGGTTGTCGCCAATGTCTCTGGGCGTGATTTAGTGGGCTTTGTTGATGAAGCCAAGCAAAAAGCCGCCACACTGGATATTCCCGCAGGTTACTATTTTGAGTGGGGGGGGAAATTTGAGAATCAACAACGAGCAGCGGCAAAATTAGCGGTGGTTGTTCCCGTTGCGTTGGTTCTGATTTTTCTGATTTTATTCAGTACCTTCCGTTCGGTTCCCCAAGCCGTCATGGTTTTGGTAAACGTGCCGTTTGCCTTAATTGGCGGCATTGTCGCCCTGTGGATAACCGGTGAATATCTCTCCGTACCCGCTTCGGTTGGCTTTATTGCGTTGTTAGGGATTGCGGTATTAAATGGGGTGGTGATGCTGACTTACTTTAACCAACTGATGGCGAAGGGTATGGACGTTGGACAGGTCGTAGTAGAAGGTGCTTTAAGACGGTTACGTCCTGTTTTAATGACCGCTTCTATCGCGGCATTGGGATTAGTACCGTTGGTATTTGCAACGGGGCCGGGATCTGAAATTCAGCGCCCTTTAGCGATTGTGGTGATCGGTGGACTCATTACCTCCACGATTTTAACGCTACTTATTTTGCCTATTATTTATAAACGCTTTGGGCAACCTAAAATGAGTAAGGTCAACGTCCGTCAAGCTAAAACGGGAGCACTATCATGAATAATGTGCCAATGACACACACATCATCGGACTGTATTTTAAAATTGATTTTTGACCAACAGTTGTATGATGAGATGACCGATGTACTATTAAGTTTTCCAGAAAGGTCGTTGGAGTTTTTGAGTTTAGACGTTCAAGCCCACATGCAACCGTTGGAAAACATTACTGAAGAGGTTTCAGGCTTTAAGCGTAAAAAGATGATAGAGGTGAATACGCAAGCGGATGAGGCAAAGCGGTTATATCATTATATTGTTGGCAAGTTGCCGAGTGCACAACTTCAAGCACAATTACTGCCTTTGCTCTTATTAAAGTGATGACAATAAGACAATAAAAAAGGGAGCTTAATGCTCCCTTTTTTATGAATGATTTATCGGTTTTTTATGCCGAAGCATTACGGCTTTTATTGCGATTGTCTTTTCTTAGCTTGGCAAATAGATCAAATACAGATTTACGAATACAACGCTCTGGAATTTTATGTTTAATACTGTCATGTAATTCAGGCAGTTTTGACCAATGCACTCCTTGTTTAAAGTGGTGTGCGGTATGAAAACCGAGGTTACCGGTGAGCATATTAAACCATTTATCGGTGATATTGTGAGAGCCTGAAAATTGGTCTTCGGTATCGAGACCCGTATGGTGCCCGTAGGTTGCCCATGCGGTATACAGCAGGCTACAAACCATAGGTAGAATAAAGATAAACAGTGCATTAACTGGGTTATATATGGTTAATGCGGTTAATAATGCAAAGGTAATCAGGCCGTAAATGACAAATTGTTTTTGTAATTTAGGGTACTTTTTACCCACTTGATAGCCTCTTGGGTAGGCTGTCAGTGCAACGTTTAATGTGTATTCCAGCATGCCCATGGTTGAGCCATTGGCTCTTTTCCAGCGGCTTTCATCTTTGGCTTGATCTAAAAAGTTACGGTGGTGTCCAAGGTTGTGGTGTAAGACCCAAAGGTTTGTTGTCACCCCCGTGTGCAAAGCATAGAAAAACTCTAGAATACGATTGAGTACATTGCTTTTAAAAACATGGCTGTGCTGGTGATGGTGGTTCCAAGCAGAAATTAAGCCTTTTGGAATCATCATGAGCAACCAATAACCCACTAAAAGCCAAAGGCTTTCTAGGTAAAAATAGGCAGTAAAGTCCATTAATGTAAAGAGTAAAATAATGAATACAGGTTTTTTGTCGGCAGAATATTTAAACACAGGCGTCAATCGCTATTGTAAAAAATTAGCGAAGGATTATACCCGATATTTTTTTAATAAAAGCGATTTAAATCGTGGGGGCAAGGATAAGTGCTTGAGATAAAATAAGTTTTATTTAAAAATTACAAAAAGTAAAGAGTCGGTTTTTCGGATTGAAAATAGGAAAAACCGGTTTTTAAGAGGGCTTTAAGTAAGCCCTTTGTTTGAGTTTTTTATTTAATGGCCGCTAAGATAGCAAGCTCTACTTGATCAATTGGAAGGGTTCCATCGACTTTAATGTATCGTAGTTTTGGGTTTTCTTTACTGGATTTTTGATAGTAATCCACTAGAGGAGCGGTTTGTTTGTGGTAAACCTCTAATCGTTCCGTGACCACTTCAGGTTTATCATCATCACGTTGAACTAAGTCTTCCCCTGTTTCATCATCTTTTCCATCAACTTTAGGGGGGTTATATTTTAAATGATAGGTACGCCCAGAAGCGAGGTGTGCACGACGGCCAGACATTCGACTAATAATGTCAGCATCAGGCACGTCAATTTCAATAACAGCATCAATCTCTACCCCAGCCTTTGCAAGGGCATCGGCCTGTGGGATTGTTCTTGGAAAGCCATCCAGTAAAAAGCCTTTTTCACAGTCTGGTTGCGCAATGCGCTCTTTGACCATGCCAATGATAATATCGTCAGAAACCAGCTGCCCTGCATCAATGGCTTCTTTGGCTTTTTTACCTAGTTCCGTTCCCGCTTTGATTGCAGCACGAAGCATGTCGCCCGTTGAAATTTGAGGAATGGAAAATTGTTTGGTTAAAAACTGAGCCTGAGTGCCTTTTCCTGCCCCTGGTGCGCCAAGTAAAATGAATTTCATGTGAAGATCCTAATTAAATGAAGTCGTAAATTAGAACATTATACGATGTTTACGGAAGGCTAAAAAGCTTGAATGTGTATATCGTTGATATAATTTGAATGGTTTTGAACGGATTTTATGGGTTCAGGATAGGGGGGGAAATTTATGTTGAAAAAATTCCCCCCCCTTTTTTTTATAACGACGTATCGCTACTGGTGTTTATCAAGAGAGTTGTTACGCCTCTTCAAGTGGTTTATGGCAGAACCACCAATCATAGTGTTCATATTGATTGGCATTTTTTTGTGCTTGCTCTTCGGTAGATGCAGGTGGCACAATGATTCGGTTGCCAATGAGTTCATTGTTTGGCCAGCCTGCTGGTACGGCTCCTTGTTGATCTGAGGTTTGCAGTGCCTGAACAGAGCGAATGATCTCATCAATATTTCGCCCAATTTCTTGTGGGTAGTACATGATTAAACGCACTTTGGCTTCTGGATCAAGAATAAAGACCGCACGAACCGTGTTGGTTCCTTTGTCTGGATGCAACATACCAAGCTGAGAAGCGATGGCATCATTGGCCGCAATAATCGGAAATTGAATGGTAACCTGCAGTTCTGATTGAATCCATTGAACCCATTTTATATGGGCAAATACTTGATCGATGGACATACCGATAAGTTGGCAATCAAGCGCGTTAAATTGATCATATCTTTTTTGAAAAGCCACAAATTCCGTTGTACAAACGGGCGTAAAATCGGCAGGGTGGCTAAAAAGAACCGTCCACTTTCCTTTTAGATCACCTGGCAGATTCATAGAGCCGTGTGTTGTTTGAACAGTGAGGTTTGGAAATTCATCTCCGAGTAGTGGCATACTGGTCGTTGTTTCAGTCATTTTTATTTCCTTTCTGTTTAAATAAAAATAAAGTGAGACCTTTGCACGAGAGGGGGCGAAACGAAAAGCCTAACGCCCGTAGAGGTATTTGAATCTTTTTTATCCGTGCATTTTTTTATGGAAAGGCCTCTTTAGCATTAGAAAACTCTAATATCTATAAATGATACGCTTTTTGATACGTAAATAATAGGGGTAAATGCGTGAGTTTTTAAAAAAACGAATGTTTTGTTTGTTGGAGCAGTTGTTGAATACTTTGCTCCGCTTGTTGAAGGTATGTGCCGCCAAATAAATTAAAATGGTTTAGTTGATGATAGAGTTGATAGAGCGGTTTGCGTTGTTGATAGCCAGAGTCAATTGGAAAAATTTCATGGTAGCCCTGATAAAAATCGGGGCTAAAGCCATGAAACAGTTCTGTCATGGCCAGATCGGTTTCTCGGTCGCCATAATAACAGGCTGGGTCAAAGAAAATAGGCTCACCCTCTGAATTAAAGGCACTGTTTCCTGCCCATAAATCACCGTGTAATAGCGAGGCTTCGGGCTGGTAGTCTTGAAACCAGAAGGGAAGCGCGTTAATGAGTTTACGCCCCGATTGATATAACGTACTTGGAGCGCCTTTTAGTTGGCTGAGCTCCAGTTGTGGCAGTAAACGGTGTTGACCATAAAAGTGTACCCAATCGCTTGACCATGTGTTTTGTTGCGCGGTGAGACCAATAAAGTTATCTTCAAACCAGCCAAAAGGCTGTGGCTTGCGGTTTATTTGGTGGTGCATCAAGGCAAGGTCTTTACCACGTTGTGTCTCATTTCCAGAGGGGGTTAAAAGAATGAACTCCATTAATAACCATGCGTGGTCTTGATAGGTTCCCGTGGCATAAGGCGTTGGACAGCTTAGAGTGTTGGATTGAAGCAGTGCGTTAAGGTTGTGCTGCTCGGCTTCAAGTATGGGCAGTTGGTGTAAGGGAGCCAGTTTTAAAAAATAATTTTGAGCGGTTGTGTGCAGTTGATAGGCCGTATGGCTATCACCACCTGATATGGCATGGGTGGATAAAATATGGATCGGAGGAAGGTCTTGTTTGGCCAATTGTGTATTGAGGCTTTCTGACAGTTCTAACCAATTCATATTTTATCTCCTCGTTATTTGAGGCACCTCTATTAATTCATGAACGTATATCTTGAATCCCAAATCCACCGCCTCTGCGTTACAAATCTGGGCAATAAAGTGATTATTACCTGCAATTTGTGCCTTGATGCGATGAATTTGGGATCGCAATCTGCCACGCCCAGAATTAATAGAGGTGCCCTTGAACGATTACGGGCGCTATTCAAATAGTTCATCCGTAATCAGTTCAATTTGTTTTTGTGAAATACTGGGTATTTCTGGCGCATAGGCTTCTCTAAAAATTTCAAACACCGCGCCTTCTGTTTCAGGTGGAACGGCTTCACCGGTTTCAGGATCAATTGGAACATTAACGAGTCCTTCGGGTATAGGAATCATTTCGTTTGGTTCATTTTTTAAGGCTTCTTTCATGTAGCTCATCCAGATAGGCAGTGCCGCACGCCCACCTACTTCGCTACGCCCAAGCGTACTGGGTTGATCAAATCCAGACCAAACGGTGGTGGCAATGTTTGGGTTGTAACCAGAAAACCACGCGTCTTTTTGGTCATTAGTGGTTCCCGTTTTTCCTGCAATATCAAGGCGTTTAAGTGCTTTGGCCTTTTTACCAGAACCGATATTAATGACGTCTTGCAATATGCTGGTCATAATGTAGGCATTGAGAGGATCAATAATACGAGGTGCATTGCGTTCATCTCCCTCAATGCATAAGCGGTCTCGGCAGGCAATGTGTGGTTCGGCTTGATAAATGACCTCTCCATTATAGTCTCGAACTTCCTTAATAAGGTAGGGTTCGATTTTATAGCCCGTATTGGCAAATGCGGCATAGGCGGTAACCACTTGTAATGGCGTAAATTGCACGCTTCCCAGTGCCAAAGAGAGGTTTCGATGTTGGTCAATCTCCTCCATTGGGAAACCAAAGCGGTTGAGGTAGTTGGCCAGATTGGCAATGCCTACTTGTCTTAACAGTCGAATAGAGACAAGGTTTCTGGAAAAGGCCAGTGCCATTCGTAGGCGCGTTGGGCCGTAAAAACGCCCTGAGTAGTTTTCAGGTCGCCACATATCTTCTAAATTACGGTCATGAAACACCACAGGAGCATCATTAATGGTAGTGGCCGCCGTCATGCCACTGTCTAGTGCCGCGGAGTATAAAAATGGTTTGATATTGGAGCCGACTTGTCGTTTTCCTTGCGTGACTCGGTTAAATTTACTGCGGAAGTAGTCAAATCCGCCAACAAGGGCATGAATGGCGCCATCGTTGGTATTAATAGAAATCAGTGCTGACTCTGCTTTTGGGTCTTGTGCTAATTGCCATTGATTGTCTAAGTTCTGTAGATAAATGACATCACCCATAGCTAGAACCTGTTGTGGTTTGGTTGGCTTTTTTCCCACACGATTGACATCTTTATAGGGAGCCGCCCATGTCATGCTTTTGAAATCAAGGGTTGTTTTTTGCCCATTTTCAAGCAAAACATGGGTCTCTTTCTGCTCAAACCCTGTGACAACCCCAACGGTTAAGTCACCAAATTTTGGAATACCTTGTAGGGTCTTGAGAAGGTTCTCACTGTTTTTGAGCGTTTCTTGATCTAATGTTTGAATAGCACCTCGATAGCCATGGCGCCTTTCATAATCTTGAAGCCCTTGCTGAACGGCTTTATTGGCGTATGCCTGAAGCTGACTATTGATTGTGGTGACGATGGTTAACCCATTTTGCAGGGCTTCCGTTCCAAACTTTTCTAAAGCAAAGGCGCGCGCCATTTCTGCAACGTAGTTGGCACGAATATCAATAATTGTACTGTTGCGCTTGGCATGAACGTCGATGGCTTGTGCGGCCAGCATCTCCTCTTGTGTGATAAAGTTGAGGTCATGCATTCGACGTAACACATAGTTTCGGCGTAATTTTGCGCGACTGGGGTTGGTAATGGGGTTATAGGCAGAGGGAGCTTTAGGTAAGCCTGCAATCATAGCAAACTCGTCTAAAGATAAATCAGACAGGGGCGTGCCGTAATAGGTGAGTGCCGCAGCCGCAACGCCATAAGAGCGATGCCCTAAGAAAATTTTATTTAAATAGAGGGCTAAAATGTCTTGCTTGCTTAGCTCGTGCTCAATTTTATAAGAGAGCATAATCTCATTGAGTTTACGTAAATAGGTTTTTTCTTTGCTTAAATAAAAGTTACGCGCCACTTGCATGGTGATGGTTGAGCCACCCGACTGTTTTTGCCCTGTTGTGATGAGCTCAAAAACGGCACGAGCCAGTCCTTTATAATCTACGCCGCCATGCTCAAAGAAATTTTCATCTTCGGATGCGATAATCGCTTGCGTCATACGTTCTGGAATTTGGTGGTACTCTAATGGAATACGTTTTTTGATACCAATTTCGCTGATTAATTTGTCGTCTTCGGTGACGATTCTAAGAGGGACTTGATAGCTGACCTCTTTTAACTCGGCAGGATCGGGTAAAGTCGGATAGATGGTGAGTGCATAAAAGAGCACCGCTACAACGGGAAGTAGAATAAACCCAATAAAAACATTTAACCACATAAACCAGCGCAACCAGCGCCATTTGTTATTGGGTTTCTTTTTTGGTGCTTCGGTGGTTTGCTGGGGGCTTGTTTCACTCATGAAAAACTCAAGGACTCTATTCTGGATGATTGTATTGGGTAGGTGTTGAACGAATTAAACTATTGTGCGTATTATAACGAGTTATATTTATGAATGTATAGAAACAAAAAAACCCAGTGAAACTGGGTTTTAATGATGAAAACGTTGTGTTAACGCTATTTGCTGTAACGACCTGTTTTGATATCGCCGTACATTAGATATAAGTTACCGCCAACAATATAGATAATAGCGAGTGCTACCCCTACAATACTTGTATATTCTGCAATAACGTCAGGAAGTACGTTTGCCCATACACCAATGATGACTGCGACTGGAACAAATACCGCAACGACAACTAAACCCGTCAAAATTAAAAAATTACCCATGATTTTACGCCTCAGCTTAAGTTTTTTATTTTTTTGTATAACAGTTCGAACTATACTTAGGTTGAGAGTGAATATCAACACTTTCAAAAATAAAGATTGATTTAAGTCAATAAACCATAAGTTACTGTTATTTAGGCAGTATTTGATAAAGTTTTATTTTAGAGGGATAGAATATATTTATGTCGGATTTGACTCAAGTTGTATTGGCAACGGGTAATGCGGGAAAAATAACAGAAATGACGGATATTTTGCAACCTTATGGTTGGCAAGTAATACCGCAAATTCAGTTTTTTGATTCGGAAGTGGAGGAGACAGGACGCACCTTTATTGAAAATGCCATTTTAAAAGCACGTTATGCTTCCGAGAAAACAGGATTACCCGCGATTGCAGATGATTCGGGGATTGAAGTTTCTGCCTTAAAAGGTCAGCCGGGTATTTACTCTTCTCGTTATTCACAAGATATTTACGGCGATAAAGCAACAGATCAAACGAATCTACAAAAAATATTAGATGAGTTGAAGGACGTTCCTCAAGCGCAGCGACAAGCCAGTTATTATTGCGCCATGGTCTATGTTGAACATGCAAATGACCCCATTCCAATTATTGGATTGGGGCGTTGGTATGGCGAAATTTTAAGCACGCCTCGTGGCACCGAAGGGTTTGGTTACGACCCTATTTTTTGGGTAGAAGAGCTGAATAAAAGTGCCGCTGAACTGCCTAAAGCGCAAAAAAATAGAATGAGCCATCGTGGTCAAGCACTGAATAGCTTGGTTATGCAGTTACGGCGTGGCGCCTAAAAGGAATTTTGATGGACTCGCTTTTATGAATTTTACTCAACCTATTCCTTTAACACTCTATGTGCACTATCCGTGGTGTGTGCAAAAATGCCCGTATTGTGATTTTAATTCGCATAATTTGAAACCTGATGTGGATGAAGCCGCTTATATTGATGCCTTGATTCGGCAGCTTGAACAGACCTTACCTATGATTTGGGGGCGGCCGATTCATGCGATTTTTTTTGGCGGTGGTACACCGAGCTTAATCTCTGAGGAGGGGCTAAATCGTTTTATGTCGCATGCCCGTGCGTTGCTGGGGTTTGACCCGAGCATTGAGGTAACATTGGAAGCGAACCCCGGTACGGTGGATTTTGAAAAGTTTTCGGGATTTTATCAAGCGGGGGTTAACCGTTTGTCGATGGGTATTCAGAGCTTTGATGATAAAAAGTTAAAAGCATTAGGT
>WFNQ01000152.1 GCA_015488565.1 Thiomicrorhabdus sp. | reverse complement strand
TTAGACAGCATTGATGCCCTGCTTGATGAGGCTGAGTTAGAGGTTGCTGAAAAAAATGATGATTCTGATGGAGAGGGAGAGGATCAAGATGCGATTGATTCATTGCTCGATGATGTCACATTACCTGAACCTGTTACAGAGCCGAACCAGGGAGCAGTAGCAGAAGATTTACCACCAGAAGCGGATATTGATAATGAGCCTGACTTGGTTCAGGCGAACTCTACTGATTTAGATAAAAAACAGCCAGCAATAAAAAAAGCAGTTTCAGAGGAAGAGGCGCCTCAAGTAAATTCAGAACCAGAACAGCCAAACCCAACTAATGAGATGACGGCGGAAGATATGGACTCTATAAAAAAATTAATCATTATTTTTGGATCAGCCCTTGTTGTGCTGGCTTTAATTGGCATCGGAATTGGAGTCTGGAGCGTTTTTGCTGCCAAAGGGGCGGGGCTGGATGACGAGATGAAAACGATGCTTGAATCAACACAGGTGAGTACGGAGCGTATGGCAGGTAAGGTCATGGACTCAAATGAATCCATTCACACCATTGAAAAGAAAATTGATGCACTTAATTTTCAGTTAGAAGAGTTATCGGCGGACTTATTAGAGCTACAAGCACCTAGTGTATCGGCTAAAAAACAAGAAATTATTGATCCGTTAGGATTGAATACGCACACAGAGACACCAAAAACAGTTAGCTCAATGAAAGTGCCTGTGGCAAATTCTTCAGTAGGTCATGGTAGCCATTCAGATTCTGAAACGGCTAAGTTAGCCAGTTCGGTGAATAAAAAAATGATTTCAGCGCAGCGACGTATTGATGAAGTGAATCGCAGAGTGAAGGATATTCAGTCAAAGCATAAAGCCTTGTTATTAAGTATTAAAAGTCTTGAAAAACAATTGGTTTTACAGCAGAAAAAAATGGCCGTAAAAAAGGTTGAAGTGAAAGAGAAAAAACAGTTACACAATCCTTATCAATACAGTGCACCCGATGCAACGTATTATGATCAGTCCGTTGGGGATAGTTATCCATAAATCTGAGATTGCGAGCCGAGCTTAGGGTATGAATCGGTAATTGAATTGTTACGTAAAAAAATAAAAAAAATGGAGTATAGAGCAATGAAAAAACAAACTGTTCTAAAGGTAGGTTTAGTGGGGTTGGCAAGTGTCTTTGTATTAAGTGGGTGTATTCAAAGTACACCTTGCTGTTCAGGTGATGACGTAAAGCCTAATAATCAATCCGCAGTAGCTGTACCGTCTGCTATGAAGCATACAACTCAGGTTGCAGAGAGCAAGCCTGAATTAATGAAAATATCAGGTATTGGCTATGGTGCAGAAAGTACTTTTGGGGCTTACACACCTGGGCAACGTCGATTAATGGCCATTAGAGCCTCTAAGCTTGATGCTTATCGAGCATTGGCTGAGCAGCTTTATGGGATTAAAATTGACAGTAATACCTCTATTTCAACCTTAACGGCAAAAAGTGACAGCTTTAGAGCGCGTGTCAATGCAGTGGTTCGTGGTGCAAGAATTGTCAGTGTAACCCCTATGGCTGATCGCAACTACGAAACGGTTTTAGAAGTGTATGTAGACAAGCGATTCTTTGAGCAAACCTTTGTTTATACGGCAAGTAAAGCAAAAATTTCAAGTCCAGAATCAGTGTATCAAGTAAGCTCGTATTAATTGGAATTGTTACTCATCGAGTTTATTGTTGGAGGCTTCAGCATGACAAAATATAAAATAATGATTCCATTGGTTTTGGGGCTGTTTGTTTGGCAGGGCATTGCAGACGCAGCAAGTATCAGCACGCGTGTTCGTGTTTTAGAAGGAAAAGTGGCTAAGCAAGATCGTGTGATTAAAAACTCCTTAAAATCGTTAAGTGTACGAAACTCGAAGGGCGAACAAGCTTTGGCTAAAGTGAATGCTTTAGAGAAAAAAGTAGAGAAGCTTTTAAAGGGGGATCGGGGCAAAAAAAGGTTAGAGCGTGCGGATAAACGTTATGCTTTCCCATAACGGGGTAATCTTTTTAGTCTCAGCATAAGTATAAGCACAAGCCTTTAAGCATCAGGCTTGTGTCGGGTTTCTATGCAAGAGTTTGAGTTTTAATGTCCTTCTTTTCGGTTCTGTTGCGCTAATTCAATCTCTTTTGCCTGAATAAAATAAACCAGTTTTCGGCGATCTTCTTCAGTTAAATTTTCATAAGACAGCGCAACAATGGCACCTGAAGAGGGTTCATTGAGTGGTGTGATTTTCACAATATTACAGCGTACTAAAATAGGCTCTTCGTTAGGTAAAGGCTTTATTAGTAAATCGAGTTTATCGGTCATTTCAATTTTTTCATCAATATTAATGGCAATGCCGCCGCCGCTTAGGTTAACTAATCTTTGTGGAATGGCGCGCGTGAGTTGTTTATTGTCAATGGTACTTAAAATAAAGTTAATTTTACTGTTCATCGCTGTTAAAGCCGTTGCCAATAAAGCACTTTTTTGGTTAATATGTGAGATCACTTCACTTATTTGTTTATCCAGCTGGGCTAAATTTTGCATAAAGTACTCTTCAATATACTTTGCATCTGGTGTAAAAGGCAGTGGCGTTTTTTCTGCTTCCAGCTTTGATAGGATGCGATAGCTGCATGGCATCATGACATCGATTCGATAGAACGAGCGTTGATCTTTAGGCATGTTGTTATTCTCTCTCGTATAAATAGGACTGAATTTTATTTTACGAAAATTCAGTCCTTATTTCTTTATATTTTGGGTTTAATCACTGTTTAAGCAGAAATTAAGCCAAGTCTCAGTATTGGGTTTAACTCTAATTCGTATTTCTATCTGGGGATTAAGCCCAAATCCTTACATAGAAACACGAATCTAGCGCAACCCTTTGAAAAACCTATGACTTTAAAATATTTCACCGAACCTATGGGTGCGACTGCATATTTAAAAACCCTAGGTTTTCCAAATGCTTACACTATTTTTCACGTTTCTATGTAAGGATTTGGGTTAAGGTTTACGCTTTTCCGAGAGGTTTTTTGATCGATTCAGGGGGTTGTGTTTCACCACTGGCGTCGTATAGCTTAATATTTGGTGATTCCTGTCCTGAAATAATGTTAAGGGCATGCTGGTTAATTTTATTTAAAATTTGAATGGATATGCCATTGGCTTGGTTTAAATCATGGCATTGATTGGACAGGGTGATAAGGCGTTGGATGTCTTGTTGTATTGATAGAGGAAGGTTAGAAGGAAGCTGTGTGCTGAGTAGTACAGACAAGGAGAGTTGCTTGGTTTTTAACAATGCTTCAATAGATTGCGTTAGCAGCGAAATATCTTCTGCTAATTTTTCTTTTGTTAAGAGGGTTGTTGCGAGCTGATCGGTAAGGTTGGATTTTAGAGCTTGTGATTCTGAGAGAAGCGTTTGTTGAAAAACGTCCAATAGTTGTAAAAATTGAGCCATTTGTGAGGGCAATTGCTCAATTTGTAGAATATGATTTGCTTGCTCTTGAGTCATAGTAAGGGCTATTATGCTTTAGCAAATAGAGCTTCAGTTTGTAAAAGCCTATCCGCTATTTTTTCAGCATTGACCTGATAAGAGCCATCTTGGATGGCAAGTTTCAGTTCTGCAATACGTACACTGTTATCCGTGCTGACGTTGCGTGCAACTTGTTCTAGATTATTCATTTGGGTCATCGCTTGAGTTAACGTTACTTTATCGGCATTAACTAAAGTATTTTTTGCTCCAACGTCACTCTCTTCTTTATTTGAAGGTTTAATCGACTCATTTGATCGATTCAGTGTTACGTGATTGTTTATGTTTTTGATATCCATTGTCGGCCTCACACCTGCTTGTCGCTGTTATTTTAACAGTATTTTTATTTGTCTCTAATGTTTATATCGGCAATACATTAGAAAGCTTTAGTTTTTTATTTATGGAATTAATACGGTATTTGGAGCAATAACTATGCCTTTTATTGTTTTTTGAGAGGACGTATTTTTTATAGGGACCTGCTCTTGCTCGACTCCATTTTTTAATGCCACCCCTATTGCCCTGACTTCAATGCCACCAATACGGGTAATAATATTGACTTGCTGGTTTTTAAAGACCCAGTAGGGGGGGGATAAATCTTTTATTTTTAATACTTGATTGGCAGGAATAGCTCGGACTGCTCTCATGCCAATGGCGGTATTGATGTCAATTAACCGTCCTTTCGGGACTTTTTTATAGGACAATAATGTTCTTTTAACATGCTCCTCTTTTATAACGGCCTGTTTCGAAATTCCTTTAGTACTTAAAATGACGGGGAGCTTTCCTGTGATGACGACTGGAATAAACACGCGCCAAGTGGGCTGGTCACAGGATACGCTGAGTGTTATGCGGCCAGACACACTGTTTGGGTTACGGTCTTTTAATGTGAGCGGGCTTTGACAGCGTGGCAGTATAAGGGTTCGACTGAGTTTTTTGAGTTCAAATGTGGCATCAAAAATTTTTTGGTCAGTTTTTTGCTTTAGATATTCAGAGGCCAGCGTGTAAATTTCATCATGCGCTTGACTGGCGTGATTTGTTTGATTGGCCTGTAAACTTAAGAGTGGATTCGTTAAGATGGCGAATACAGTTATGAGTAACATTGTTTTTTTCATAAATGAAATACTAACATGAGTTTTAAGCTCTCTTTAGAATTAAGTGTTGGATTGAATAAATAAAAAATAGATAAGGTGGCGTTAAGTTATGTCTAGCTTTATAACCGGTGTGGATCAAAGAACCTCTTTGGCAGGCATGAATCGCATGGAGTTGTTGCTTTTTACCATTAAAGGGTCGCAGCTGTTTGGTATTAACGTATTTAAAGTGCGGGAAGTTATTCGAACCCCATTTATTTCACCCGTACCAAAATCAGATTCAAGAGTCGTAGGGGTTGCTGATATTCGAGGTCAGACGATGCCGATGATTGATTTGGCTAAGGCGTTGGATTTAGAGCCAATCCCGCCAGAAAAATATCAACAAAGCTTAACCATTGTGACCGAATTTAATAGTTCAATTCAAGGTTTTTTGGTCGAAGATGTTGATCGTATTATCCACCTTCGTTGGGAAGATATTTTACCCCCCCCTCCTACGTTACAGGGGGTTAACTATTTGACAGGGATTACCCGAGCTAAAAAACAGATTGTCGAAATTGTAGATGTTGAAAAGGTGTTGGTGGAAGTGTCAGGCGTGACCAATGAGGTTTCCGATGAATTTATTTCTCAGCATAACGTTGATTTTGAAGGGCAAAACTTTTTTATTGTGGCGGCAGACGATTCCGTCGTCGCACGCTCTCAGTTAAAGAGTGTGTTTGAAAAAATAGGGCTGCACTATACGATTCTAAATAATGGTAAAGAGGCATTGGATTTCTTGCTTAAGCTTGCCGACGAGGCGGACAGCGGTGGAGCTTCAATAGCGGATAGAGTTTTAATGGTGATTTCAGATATTGAGATGCCTGTTATGGATGGCTACACCTTAACCACCAGTATTCGCAAGGATGAGCGGCTAAAAGATATTTTTGTGGTATTAAACTCCTCATTAAGTGGGGGGTTTAACGACTCTTTAACAGAGAAGGTGGGGGCGAATGTCTTTATCTCCAAATGGCATTCAGATGAGTTGGCACAAACGATTATCAGTCAAATAGAGAAACATCAAAAATAAAGGGCTTGAAGCGTATGCGAGGATACGGGCAGTTAATTGGGTTGGTTGTGCTGTTTTGGACGGGATCCAGTCAAGCTGGTTTTTTTGACTTTTTTTGTTTGCAAAGTGATTCAGAGTGCCAAGAGCAAACAAATTCATCAGCGCCTTCTCAAGAGAACCAATCGACGATTCTTCCGTCGATTGTGCCAAAAATGCCCTGTGTTGATGTGAAGGGCAGTGCCAGTATGGAAGGCGTGGATCAAGCCTTTGCTCGAAAAATGGCCATTCGGGATGCACTAAAAATGGCCAGTATAAAACGTAATGTCAAGATCAAAACAGACCAATCGGTTGAAGCCTATCAATTAACGCTGGACAGCGCACGTTTTACTTCAAGCAGTAAAATCAAAAGTTACACCATTACCAAAGAAGGGCTAGAAGACCCAGAAGACCAGTATGGTCAGACCAAAGAGGGGGCGTTGAATTACGACGTACTCTTAAATGTCTGTTTAACGGAAGAGACGGGGATTTGTGCAGGTTCGGAGGGGAATCAATATCAAACTAGATTGGCCATAGCACCTGTTGTGATGCCGTTTGGCAGTGAAGCAAGAGACATCTTTAATCTATTGCCAGGCTATCAAATTGAGCTAGAGAGAAGAGTTAAGAATAAAGGTCATCATAATTTGACGCGGTTATTGAATCCTGTTGATTTACAACCCAATAAAGCCGTGACCCCAAATTTAGATCCACAGTTATTAATGGATATTCGCAATCAAACGGGTGCGCAGTTTTTGTTATTGACGGTTATTCGCACATTATCGGCGCAGTCTGATACGGGTATCGTAAACACCGCTAAACGTTTTTATAATATCAATGTGAATCCAGAACACCGTTATATTGAAGTAGATTGGTATGTGATTGACTTAATGAAGCAAACAACACGACACCAAGCGCGAGGAAATATTGAACTCGAAGGGGATGTATTGGTTGGACGTAATCGCCCGTTTGGCAGTAATGCTTTTTTTGCCACAGAGACGGGCAAAGCACTTGACCTGCTGCTGAATCAACAAACCCAAGATGTGTTAGATTTTTTACACTGTAAACCATTTGAAAGTCAGGTCATTGATATTCAAAATGGTGAGTATGTTATCTACTTACACGAATCATCAGGTGCCAAAGTAGGAGATGATTTGGCGGTATATCACACGGCAGGAAGGCCAATTCGGTTTGGTGGTGTCGAGCTTGGTCAAGATCAAGTGCCCGGTGCGTTTTTAAAAATAAAACGCATTATGCCTAAGTTTGCCATTGCAGAATTAACCGCTAAAAAAGGCGTGGTTCAGGTGGGTGATATTGTAAAAACTTGGTAAGACGCTATTTTATTTAAAAAATAAAGCCCGCGACATTGCCGTCTCAATGTCGCGGGCTTTTTTGTTTCTGCTTATCAGTTGATAAATTTAGGTTTAAAGTTTTTGCCTTGTTGGTCGAGTGGCGTTGTTACTCATTACTTTAGCCTGAATTTGCTATAAAAAATAGGAGTGGCACTTAATTTGCTAGTTCTCAAGGGTCGTTAAATAAGAACAGAAAATAGGGGGAGTCATGGCACAGTCAGTTTTTGGAATTCATGAAACAGCGTTTAGAGTACGTTCGGCACGTGCCGAGGTATTAGCCAATAATTTAGCCAATTCCGACACCCCTAATTTTAAAGCAAGAGACATTGATTTTAGAGCCGCCTTAAAAGATGCGCATGGTGATTTTGGATCATCGGAACGTTTTGAGATGGCTCGAACCAATAAAAATCACATTGCCAACGACTCTGTTTCAAGTACGTCAGAGTTTTTAAAATATCGTCAGCCAACGCAACCTGCTTTAGATGGAAACACCGTGGAAGGGCATATTGAGAAAGCCAAATTTATGGAAAACAGCATTCAGCAAACGGCAACATTAGCGTTTTTGAATGGCAAAATCAAAGGCATTCGTGGCGCACTGAAAGGTGAGTAGTGATCTGCCAGAGTCTTATTAGTAAGGAATTAAACCATGTTTAATATTTTAGATATTTCAGCCAGTGCCATGCACGCACAAACGGTACGTTTAAATACCATTGCTTCTAATATGGCTAACGTAGACAGCATTAGTTCAAACGCCGAAGATACCTATCGCTCTCAGCAACCTGTGTTTCAAACCATTTTAGAAGGCAGTCAAAATGAACCCAAAGGGGGGGTAAGAATTAAAGAGATTGTGGAGAGTCAAGAACCCCTTAAAATGGAGTTTAATCCCAATCACCCTATGGCCAATGAAGAGGGCTATATTTTTAGACCCAATGTGAATGTTGTAGAAGAGATGGCCAATATGATGTCCGCTTCACGTTCGTATGAAACGAATATTGAAGTGATGAATACCTCAAAGCAACTTTTATTAAGAACTATTCAGCTCGGCAAGTAAGTGAAGGAGAATTGACATGAACGATTTTTTACCAAATATCACGACAGGTAATGAAAATTATCTGAATGCACTGCAAGAAAATTCAAACCCTGCCAATAATGCCGAGTCATTAAATGATATGGGTCAAGCCGATTTTTTATTGCTGCTAACCACGCAATTACAAAATCAAGACCCCTCTAAACCCGTAGATGCAACCGCTTTTGTGACCGATTTAACTCAGATGAGTCAGCTTGAGGCCACAAATGATATGAATGCCTCCATTATTGCGATGACAGAAAGTTTTCAAAGTTTGCAAACAATGCAGGGCGCTTCATTGATTGGTAAAAATGTTCAAATAGAAGCCGATAAGTTCTCTTATTCAACCGAGCAACCTTCTCGTTTTAGTTTGCAAACCGATGAGTCTTTTATTGATATTACCATTGTAATTAGTGATGAAAATGGCATTGTAAAAGAGTTAAGTTATGCCGATTTTTTATCAGACAGAGAAAAAGAGTCTTGGGATGGGGTGCCGGATAAAACAATTGAATGGGATGGTTTTGATGATGTGGGTGCCGCTCGGAGCGATGGTGTCTATTCTATTACCGCTTATGGAACAGACAGCGCAGGAGAAGCAAGATCCATTGATACGGTCGTGGGTTCTCGTGTGAATACAGTCGGAATTAATCCAGACGGCACCATGACATTAACCTTGGCAACGGGAGAGAAAATTCCGATGGAAAATGTTCGAGAAATCAGTGGGTAAATGTTATTAGTTTTTTTAAACTGGCCTGAAATTCGCTAGTTTAAAAACCGATCAAAAAGAATATCATATTTTATTTTCAGTCTAAAAAGTGTTGGGGTTTGTTTGCATTTATTAGGCTGTTTAAAGGAGAGACATCATGGCCGCAAATTTTGATTTAAATGCATTAAGTGGTATCAACGCATCCGCCAGTGGGTTAGCGGTTATTTCAAATAACTTGGCTAACTCACAGTCGTTTGGTTTTAAAAGCTCTCGAGCGGAGTTTGCGGATATGTTTTCCGGCAGTCAAAACTCACCCGGTAACGGGGTACGAGTCGAGTCCATTACACAAGATTTTACCCAAGGAACCATTAATGGAACAGGGCGAGACTTAGATATGGCTCTGGATGGCGAAGGTTTTTTTGTGATGAGTGATTCATCAGGAAAATATGAGTCGATTTACACTCGTAATGGCTCTTTTAAGCTGGATAAGGATGGGTTTTTAACCGATCAAACAGGTAATCAAGTACAAGGGTATGCGCGTAATGATGCTCTCTCAACGGAATTAGAGGCGGTGTTCTCGACGACATTAGGTTCGATTGATTTAGATGAGGTCAATAAAGTACCTAGAGCGACTACCGAGATGGTTTTTGACATTAATGTGGACGGGCAAGAAGCGTATAATTCGGCGAATAATACCGGAACGTTAGTTACCGATTCGGTCGGTACCGCCCCCCATTTAGCTGAAATTATAGACCCTGTTAATGCGGCACCTGCTTATACCGGGTTTCCCGACTTTTCAACCAATAAAACCATCCATGATTCGTTAGGGGGCGAGCACCGAATTACGGCAGACTATTTTAAACGTGCCGTGGTGGATACAGCCAACTCGAATGTGGATTTTGATGGTGATGCTGCTAACGATAAATACACCAGTTGGTTTGTGCGTTATACCGTATCAGATTTAGATGAGGCAACAGGGGCTTATTTTCAAAGTGGTGTGGATAACACCACCACCGGTCAAGCCAATGGCGGAAATTCGTCCATGATTTTTGAATTGCGCTTTGATGATAATGGTATTTTGCAGCGTGTTTATGAACCAAATAGTAAAGACCCAACCTTAATTGCAGGTGATTCACCTACGATTGGTGCAAATGGCGAGCCTGTTTTTGATGATTTAGCGGGTTGGACGGATACCGGGACATTAAAGCCTGAAATGCAATGGTTGATTAATAATCCGCTTACTGGTGCTGTGGATCCTATTGTGATGACTGCCGAATTGAATGATATGACGGAATATTCTGGAAGCTATAACATTCGTGGTGTGAGCCAGAATGGTTATGAAATTGGTGATTTAATCGGGTTGTCTACAGGGCAGGATGGCGTGATTGAAGCGCGTTATTCGAATGGTCGAGCCATTCCCGTGGCACAATTAGCGGTAGCCAACTTTGCGGATAAAAACGCCATGCATAAATTGGGAGGGCAAACCTATGCAGAGTCTTTTAATTCCGGTACGGCACAGCTAGGCAGTCCAGATAATAATGGTATGGGAAGTATTGTTCAGGGGTCATTAGAGTATTCCAATGTGGATACCACCGCCGAATTGGTGAATATGATTCAAACACAACGAACCTATCAAGCATCAGCACAAGTCTTGTCTACCTCTCAAACATTGACGCAAACGATTTTAAATCTATAGAACGTTTTTTAAAGCGTTTTAACTTTATCTTGCCGGCCTTGTTGCCGGTTTTTTTTGCCGCATGGCAAAACCTTCCTATATAAGTTTATCGGCTGTTTTCTAAAAGCTTTAGTTTTTATTTACGCTATATATGGCACGTTCCCTGCTGTATCTTCTATTGAAAAGAAAGCATGTCAAAATGCTAACACACAAAGGAAACACATTTGGGCATTAGACCCAGTTATAACAAGTGTTTTATTTGGGGGAGTGATGTTTTATCTCCCCCTAATTTTTAATTCAATTTGGAGTCCTATTTTATGGATCGTATGCTGTATGTAGCCATGAGTGGTGCCAAAGAGGTCATGCTCTCTCAGGCAAATAATGCCAATAATTTGGCCAATGCGAATACCGATGGCTTTAAGCAGGACTTCAATATTTTTAGAGCGCAACACATGGAAGGGCCAGGCTGGCACGCTCGTACCTATTCGATGGATGAACGCCCAGCAACCGATTTTTCGGCTGGCGCAATTAAAGTCACAGGACGAGAGCTGGATGTCGTGACTAAAGAAGATGGCTTTTTAGGTATTCAAGCACCTAATGGCGATGATGCGTATGTAAGAAGCGCCAGTCTGCAAATTTTACCCGATGGGAGCTTGGTGGATGTAAAAGGGAATCCCGTGTTAAATGAAAATGGCATTCAAATTAATATCCCACCTATTAAGACCATGACCATTGGTAGCGATGGTACGATTTCGATCGTACCAGCCGAAGAGGCGAGTAATCAACTGGTGGTGTTAGATCGTTTGCGACTGGTCAAGCCAGATGTTCAAGATTTAGAGAAAGGGTTGGACGGTTATACGCGCTTAAAAGACGATGCCGCGCCTTTGGTACAAGAGAACGTAAAAATGATAAGTGGTGCATTAGAAAGCAGTAATGTTAATTCGGCTGAAGCACTGGTGAAAATGATTGAGTTGTCGCGTAAGTACGAACTGCAAATCAAAATGATGTCCACCAGTAAGACCCACGCACAAAAATCCGATGCATTGCTGTCGTTAAAATAGAGTTTAAGGAGTAGACCATGAATAGAGCACTTTATGTCGCAAAAACAGGGTTAGAGGCGCAGCAGTTTCGTTTAGCGGCCATTTCAAATAACTTGGCCAATGCCAATACGTACGCCTATAAAACAGGGCGTGCCGAGTTTAATGATTTGTTGTATCAAAATGTTCGTCAACCCGGGGCGCAAGCCAGCTTGGAAGAGTCCAGTACCTTGCCTTCTGGTTTGCAGTTGGGTACGGGGGTGAAAGCGATTGGGGTGCAAAAAATTCATACCCAAGGAAATATTATGGTCACCGAAAATCAATTGGATATTGCATTAGACGGCAAAGGATTTTTTCAGGCCTTAGATCAAGAAGGTAACTTAATGTACACCCGTGATGGGTCGTTTCAAGTGAATCAAAATGGCGATATTGTGACCTCTTCTGGGTATCTGCTTGAACCGAACATTAATATCCCGATTGAAGTGACGGAAGTCTCTATTTCGCGAGATGGCGGGGTGTTTGTTACCTTACCAGGGGACGCGGCACAAAACCAAGTAGGGCAGTTAGAGGTGGCGACCTTTATTAATCCTGCAGGTTTAGAATCCATTGGAGGTAACTTTTACATGGAAACGACGGCCAGTGGTGCACCCAATATTAATAACCCCCAAACTGCAGAAGCGGGAGCGATCATTCAAGGCGCGCTTGAATCATCTAATGTTAATACGGTAGAAGAATTAATTGGCATGATTGAAGCACAGCGAACGTATGAAATGAACTCAAAAGCGATTTCTGCCGCAGATGGCATGATGCAATATTTGAATAATAATACCTAAGGCTTCGGCTTAGGACCAGGAGGTTAATATGAATACCATAAAAGTCATTGGATTGCTGAGTACTATTTTAGTGGTATTAAGTGGTTGCAGCTCGGCACCAGAGCGGCATCAATTGGCCAACTATGCACCGAGTTATCCATTAAACATTCCTCAGCCTGTTGAACCTCAAAATGGGTCGCTATATCAATCGGGAGCAATGAGCCTATTTGATGATTCACGAGCACATCGAATTGGTGACATTATTACCATTAACTTAATAGAAAATATGTCGGCCAATAAAAGAGACGAAGCTAAGTACGACAAATCGAACAGCCAAGATTATGGGATTACCACGCCTTTCTCAATCAGCACGCCTAATAATATAATTGGCAAAGCGATTAACGGTATTACCGCACCCCTTCAAGGTTTGAGTGTTGGTTATGGTTCCGAGGGGGCTTTTTCGGGTAAAAGTAATGTAAAGCAAAACTCTAACTTAACAGGCTCCATTGCGGTCACGGTGGTAGAGGTCATTTCAAACGGCAATTTAGTGGTGAAAGGTGAAAAGTGGATCACCATTCATGATGGCGATGAGGTCGTGCAGTTTGCTGGCATTATTCGTCCAGAAGACATTCGCCCCGATAACACCATTTCATCGGTTAAAGTGGCCGATGTTCGCTTAGTGTATAAAGACGTTGGAATGAGTGGTGATACGGCTCGTGCCAGTGTGGGAACGCAGTGGTTATCTAAATATTGGCCGTTTTAAAATGAGCTGAAAATTCTTCCCCCCCCTGACAAGGGAAGGGTTTAGGAGGGGCTAAACCCATAGAAAAACAACAACAAAGGAACCTCTCATGAGAGTATTCATTGGAACAAAAAAGTGGCTTATATTATTCGCTTTATTGGTTTGCTGGAGTAGTTACAGCTATGCAGAGCGCATTAAGGATATTGCCAATGTGGGTGGCGTAAGAGCGAACCATTTAGTGGGATACGGTTTGGTTGTGGGACTAACGGGATCGGGTGATAAAACCCCGTTTGCCGAGCAAAGCCTACTTAGTATGTTAAATAAGTTTGGTATTCACATGCCACCAGGGGTAAAAACCAAATCTAAAAATATTGCCGCGGTGGCGGTACATGCCGAACTGCCTGCCTTTGCCAAGCCTGGGCAAAAAATTGATATTACCGTTTCTTCATTGGGAAATGCGAAAAGTTTAAGGGGAGGCACATTACTGCTCACACCTTTAAAAGGAGTGGATGGTAATGTCTATGCGATTGGACAAGGTAATTTAGTCGTAGGTGGCTTAGATGCCAGTGGGGCTGACGGTTCGAGAATTACCATCAATGTACCGAGTGTCGGACGAATTCCCAATGGGGCGATGGTGGAAAGAACGGTTAATACGGGGTTTGAACTGGGCAATACCATTAAGTTAAATTTAAAAAACTCTGATTTTACGACGGCCACAAATATGGTGAATGCGATTAATGACATCTTGGGTAAAGGAACAGCCAGTGCACTGGATGCAAATACGGTCGAAGTCATGGCGCCTCGATTACCAAATCAGCGCGTCTCTTTTTTATCTATTTTAGAAAATATTGAAGTTGTCTCAGGTGAAGGAGCGGCTAAAATCATTGTGAACTCCAGAACGGGTACGGTGGTTATTGGGCAAAATGTGCGAGTGAGTCCTGCTGCGGTGACACATGGTAGCTTGATTGTTAAAATAACTGAAACGGTTAAGGTTGATCAACCCAACCCTTTCGCGGGTGGTGTAACGGCTGTCACCCCTGATACGGTGTTGGATGTGCAAAGCAATGGCGATGGCCACATGTTTAAATTTCCAAAAGGAGTTTCGTTGGATGATATTGTGCAAGCGGTGAATAAAGTGGGCGCAGCTCCAGGTGATTTGGTTGCGATTTTAGAAGCATTAAAGCAAGCGGGCGCATTAAAAGCTGAGTTAATGATTATTTAATTGGCGACTCTTTTTAGAGTTAAACCGTTACCGTTACTTTTGGAGCAAAATAGAATGGATTTATCAAATGTAAACACGCTTCAGCCCAATCAATCGGCCTATACCGAAGCGCATCATAATTATGCCGATTTAGGCGCGTTGGAGGACTTAAAGACCAAAGCCAGAGCTGATCAAGAATCCGTTTTACGACCCGTAGCAGAACAGTTTGAGGCGTTGTTTGTACAGCAAATCTTAAAAGAGTCTCGAAAAGTGAGTTTTGACGACAATTGGTTGGACGGAAATCAAGGCGATTTTTATAAAGATTGGTATGATAAACAACTCGCATTAAATTTATCGGCTAAAGGAACGCTTGGGTTTGCCGATAAAATAGTAGAGCAGCTCTCTCCCAGTATTCCAGCGACCCTAGAATCCAAAGAAGAGAGCAAAATAAAAGCGCAACAGGCAGAAAAAATAACAGATAAGCATGTTCAGCCATCAACCGAGCAAGCTCTGGCACTAAGGTTTACCAAGCCTTAATTAATTGTAACGACTCAGGCAGCACCTGAAAAGGTCATCTCTGTGTTAAAAAATGGACATTTACACTTGTAAACTTACATTTTTTGCCTTGATATGCCTCTTTTCAGGCACTACCTGAGTAGCTACAATTTTTTTCTTCCCCCCCCCCTAAAAAAGGATTTACATTATGGCTGACATGTTAAGTATTGGAACCGCCGCGACAAATAGCTTCAAAAGAGCGCTGGATGTCACCAGTCAAAACGTTGCTAATGTATCCACCGAAGGCTACAGTCGTCAGCGAGCAGAAATTGTGAGTAATACGCCCAATTCTGTCGGGCTTGGCTTTCAAGGCGGGGGTGCGCGCGTTGAAACCATCGAGCGAATACATGCTGGTTACTTGCAGTCTCAAATGGCCAGTAGTCAATCGCTGGTGGAACGGTATGATACCCAAGTTCAGTTAGCCAATCAGGTTGAAGGTATTATCGCCAGTAACGACCAAGGAATTCAAGAGTTCTTACAACGGTATTTTGATTCACTGCAAAACCTTTCAGACAATCCCACCTCCGACACCAGTCGTCAAATGTTGATTGATGAAGGAAGAAATCTTCAAAGTCACATTGGAAACTTAACCGCCGTTTTAGACGATACGCAGTACCAGTTAAATGCACAAATTGGTGGGTTAACCGATGAAATCAACAGTCGTTTAGAGACCATTCAAGCCGTTAACATTCAAGTAGAGCGTGCAAACCGTGTTGGACAGCAAGCCCCCAATGAACTGTTAGACCGACGAGACCAAGCCGTACTGGAACTCAGTCAATACATGGACATTAAATCCTTCCCTCAAGAGAGTGGACGGGTGGATATTCATACGGCGAATGGTCGATTGCCTTTGCTCAGTGATAACACCATTACCCGATTGGAAACCGATCGCAGTCCATTTGGTGATGATAACCGTACCGAAGTATATATGAGTATTGGCGGACAACGACAGTTAGTTGGAGACCAAATTACGGGTGGTCAACTGGGTGGAGCACTCGATTTTAGAGACAATTTATTAGAACGAGCCAAAAATGATTTAGGCTTAACCCTAAATGGGTTAAGTGCCTCCATGAACTGGCAACACTATCAAGGTTATGATATTAATGGCAATGCAGGAGGGAATTTATTCACCCCGCTTTCAATGAACGCCACCAACAACACCAACAACTCGGGTGTTGAAACGGGCACCAATATTTTAGTCAGTTTTAACCCGAATGCTGGGGTGTCAGAACCCCCTTATGACGGCGCGACCGCACTCAGCTCTCAGCCCGCTACGTTTGGCGATAAAGAGACCTATTTACAAAATGCCTTTACCGAGATTGGACGTTTTGAATCGCGTTCGTATGAATTACGCTATAACCAAGGTACTGATGAGTTTGATTTTTTTGACTTTAGCACAAAAAATCCACTACTAGACAGTGCCGGTAGCCCCGTGAGTTTAGCCAGAGGTGCGGTAGGAAATATTGAAGGCATGTCATTTGATTTAAGTGGCGTGACCACCGCCCCCGATGATAGAGACGCTTTTTTAGTCAAACCTCACCAAGCGATATTGACCAGTTTTTCACAAGAGTTGCTTGAAACCGAAAATGTAGCCACACGAGGACAAAGCCCAATTGATACCAATGCCGATGGCTCTATTTTAGATGAAGTACCCGCCTCCGCCGCGGTTGGGGATAATGTAAATATCTCTAATTTAGCAGGCTTGCAATCGGCCAAACTTTT
Organism: Thiomicrorhabdus sp.; assembly: GCA_015488565.1. Lineage (GTDB taxonomy): Bacteria > Pseudomonadota > Gammaproteobacteria > Thiomicrospirales > Thiomicrospiraceae > Thiomicrorhabdus. Next base: position 2,075 of record WFNQ01000152.1, on the reverse strand, counting down.
ATTGGCCGACGGCAGTGATGTGGGGTCTGAAACACTGCTTGGTGGCTACTCTAAAATGGCCACTAACGTGGGCATGTACGTGCGAGGTTCAGAGATTCAATTGACGGCTCAAACCAATGTATTTCAACAAATCACCGATCAACGAGACTCGATATCAGGGGTGAGTTTAGATGAAGAAGCCGCTAATTTAATGCGATATCAACAGGCCTATGAAGCCGCCGCACAAATTATTGCGACCTCTCAATCACTATTTCAAACCATCTTAGATGCGGTTAGGAGATAAATTATGAGAATTTCAACCAATCAATTTCTCAGTCAAGGCATTAACTCCATTCAAAAGCACCAAGCGAATGTATTGGAGACACAACTGCAACTCAGCACTGGAAAGCGTGTGAATGCCGCCAGTGATGATCCCGTTGCAACCGCCCAAATACACTCACTCAATCGCACCATGAACACCATCGACCAATACGCTAAAAACGGAGAATATGGAAAGTCTCAGCTGGTATTAGAAGAGACCGCCATTAATGACAGCGTTACGCAACTGCAACGTGCTCGTGAGCTTTCGATTCAAATGTTAAACGGCACCTATTCTGCTACGGATAGACAAGCCGCCGCCGCAGAGCTAGAGCAAATTATTCAGCAAACCAAAAACATGATGAACTACCGTAACGCCGAAGGCGAAATGATTTTTGCAGGCAGTAGTGTGTTTGCCGAACAAGCGTTTGTTGAAGATGTAAACAACCCAGGCTATTACGCCTACATAGGCAGCACCAATGCGATTGGTCAATTTGAATCGGACGGTACAACGCCCGTTTATGATGAGTTAGCCAGTTACGGTTCTCGTTTTGTGCAAATTGGATTTGATGCGGATAACCGTGTGACGGCAGATGACCAAGGGGATTCCAGCCGTATTCGTATTACCGATAATGGCGATAAAGTCTTTGGCATTACCACCACAACCGCTTTTACAGGTACGCCCGATTCCAATGTTTTAAATGTACTGGTTGAACTTAAAAATGCCCTAGAAGCTGGGCTAGAACCACCCGCAGGCGTGGTGACCGATTTAGCGACAGGGATTGATAAACTCTCTGAAGTACGAGCAGAAATTGGGGGGAGACAGAATCGAATTGAAGCACAGTACGATGCAGGCGAATCCTTTAAAATAGCCTTAGAAGAGCGCCGAATGAACTTAGAAGACATGGACGTTGTTGAAGGAGTCACCGACTTAACCAAAAGCCAAAATGCATTAGAAATGGCACAGCAAGTGTTTACCCGAGTGCAATCCATGTCACTGTTTGATTATTTGAGATGATGTCTTAATCTCTCTAAATTCTATTTCTATTTGGAGATTAGAGATAAAGGCTACTTATTGGCCTTACTTTTGCTAAAAGCCTCTTAATCGGAGGCTTTTTTGTGAAATATAAAACGGTATCATTGGCGTTGTTTTTAACACTCAGCTTTATGTTGATGTTAACAGCAAGCTATTTGTCTAATGTTCAAAATTGGTTAAAATTTAACCAAGGTTCTGAGCAATACCATGTAAATCAAGCTGTTATACAGCCTGTTTTATTGGGTGGTATCCGTGTAATAAGCCATGTTTCTGAACCATCAACTCATTTTTCTCCCCCCCCTATACCTGATTATGACCATACCGCAGCCAGCAAAGGTGATGTGTCAAAAACTGAACAGTTGCCAGATGTGCCTGTCTATTTTTCGGCTGAACAACCCAGCGTTGCTGAAAATAGGGGGGGGGGAAAAAATCATCATCTGATGACGCCATCTTTTATTCAATACCGTGATGCGCTGGTGATTGAGGTGCCGATGGCACTTGCGACCCCTTCGAGCTTAAAGCGGATGATTTATCGTGTTTTATTAAGTCCTACCGTAGTGAATGGTGAAAGCTTGTTGAGTACCGCGCCGATTAAAGCACAGCATAAACCCTGGTTTTATCGTCAAGTCGTGAATCAATCTGGGCAACCGATTCGTTATCCTGCGGCAGCGAGAGAGTATGCTAACTACTTATTGCAAGAACACCAGCAAGAGGTGAGTGATGAGGATGGCTCGTTTGTTGT
>WFNQ01000151.1 GCA_015488565.1 Thiomicrorhabdus sp. | reverse complement strand
TCTGCCATGAGTGTTTGCAGTTGTGCACGGACAATATGGGCGGGCAATGGGTAAACGGTGGAGACCCCTAGGCTATTTTGGGCGGTAATGGCGGTGGGCACGGTGAGTGCGTAACCGCCAAGGGCGTGAATGGTTTTTAAATCGGCTTGCAATCCTGCGCCTGCGGAGCAATCGGAACCCGCAATGGTGAGCACGGTGGGGAGGGGGGGGGAGAATTTTTTGGTCATAATTTTTTAATGGCTCGTTAAAAACGTTGTGTAATGTGAATGCCCATTCCAGAGTCGTATGCGCCTGTGATGAGGTTTAGTGTGTAATTTAACCCAGTTTTAGGGGTGGCACTATAGTACATTTCTAAGGTATTGGGTAGTAAGTCATCACGGTATTTAAGTGACTCTGTGATGGTTTGTAGTGTACCGTCTGCGTTCATGCCAGTTGGTATGGTTAGGGTCATGTTGGCGGAGGTGATGCCGAGGGTTCGATAGGCTTGAATGCCGATATTTTGGTCTATATTGAGTTGATGACGAAGCCCAAGTACGCTCTGGCCAATGGTGGCATTTTGAAGGCGGATATAGCTGGCGGCGGCATTTTTGCTCTGTATAAGCGGGCCTGATTTTAGCATGCCATAGAATTGTGTCTTGTTCCGTTGGTAGAGGGCGGATAAGACATTTAATTGGGTTTGGTTTTCTTGACCAAAAGAGAGTGTTCCCTCTCCTTTTAGATCGGCCAGTGCGTTGTGTTCTTGCAGTCGCTCAACCCCGAACCCAATGCGTAGGTGTGGCGAAGCTTGGTAGGCAAGGCTGAATTGTGTGGTGTGGTCAATGAGACTGGAGGAGGTGTTTGGGCTGTAGCTATTAACCCATTTTACATCACTTAATAGAGACCATGCTGGAGAGAGTTGAAGGCGCATGGCGAGAATATCTTCTGATTTTTCATTGAGTGTATTGCTTATAAAGGGGTAGAGGCTGGTGGCTGCTCGGTTATTTAGAAAGGCGGTCAAAGAGGAGGCGACGGTATTTTGTGCGCTATAGTGCAAGGTGTATTGATTGTTTGATAGGGTGAGCTGCTTTACTATGCGTTGTGCCGAGGGGTCGTAGGTGATGGAAAGTCGATGTTCTCCAATGGGTAGGTTTTGGGTATAGCGGGCATTCAGGTTGCTATTTAGCCAGTGTGTGTTCCAGTTTATTGAAGGGCGTTCGATGCGAATGTTGCTGGTTAAGTCTACGGTAAAATCACGGCGGTAATCATCAAAATAAGCGGCGCGTTGCAAAGCTGACAGTTGTTGTATGGAGACGAAACCAGCGGGAATGCTTGCCGTGGATTGGTTGAGTGTAACAGATGCACCCGCCCCAGATATTGAAGCGGTAAGTAGGCCAACAGGTTGCAGGGCGGCGGCCACATCGACAATCCCCACGCCATACTCTTCCGGGCTATACCAGGCAAAATCACGATTGGCGGTGGTTTTTAAAATAGAGACGGCATCCATTGGGGTAAGTTGCTCCCATGCGGAGAGCAATAGAGAGATAGAGCCTGAAACGATGGGGGTGGCCATGGATGTTCCACTGACAAGAGCGCTATCGGTTGAGTTAAGGTAACTGGCGGTTGTAATTCTTTCGCCGGGTGCCGCAATAAAATTATGTTGTATTTGTGTCATTACGGCTTCATCACAAGGGATATCGGCGGTAGGACTGATGTCAGCACAGCTACCAGGGGTGTTTGAAAAGGTAGAGCGAACGCCGTTTTCATCAACTGAGATGACGTTTAAGACTTTATCGTTTAATTGGGAATCAATGGAGAGGTTTTTTTGGATTAAGTTTGAGTCAAAATGTTGCACCCCAATAGGGATATTATCGTTGCCAGCCGCGGTGATTAATACCACATTATTGGCTTGTAGCGCCGATTTATAAATATCGTAAGAGTTATTGGTTCCGATGCTAACCGGGTTAATCATGCCTGATATGGAGGTGTTAATCACATCTGAACGGGTAGCGGCGTAAGGAAGTGCGGTGTCAATGACTCTTGAATCAATGGTGTTTTGGTCAAAAAATACCTTAATCGGCAGTACAACAGATGAGGGCGCAATACCATACTCTTGTCCACTGGCAATGGCGCTAACGTAGGTGCCATGTCCATCCGTATCTTGATAGTCATCTACTTGGTAGACCGTGTTAGTCGCATCATCAAATTTAAAACCAGTGGCATTGATTTCATCAATTAATCGAATGCCTGAGCGTTCGGTAAAATCGGTATGGGTAATATTGATGCCAGAGTCAATGACTGCAATGGTGGTTCCTTGACCTGAATAACCTTGTTCCCAAGCGGTAGGCGCATTAACAGCCAGTTGATGTGCTTCGTAAGGGGGGGAGGGAATAAAAGGGGGTATCTCAAAAACGGGAGAGACGATGGTTTCTTTCTCTGGCACGATATTGGTTCCGCCGCCTCCACCACCGCCACAGGCCGCTAATATTGAGGATAGCAGCAATAAGGTGATTAAAATGACAATAGGCTTTAAGTTGGGCACGTGAACGGAGACTTCCTATGATCTTATTTTGCGGTATGGTTTCTATTATAAGAAAAGGGCGTGTTAAAGCGATACTTTAATGGGGTTTTTGTGCGATTGTCGTTTTTTTGAGACAGCGCTAAAGGGGTTGGAGAAACGGTTGAATATCGCTGTTTTGAGTTTTAGGTAGAAAAGTAGAGATGTTCTGTCTCTTATTACGGACAGTATTTTTTTATTTTAAAGACCCCTTGCATAGGGGGGTTCAGGTGGTTTTTTTATATAAGGATTTGGGTTAGATAACGTTTTAAAAATATACTGTCGTGTTTAAGCAACACAAATAGGGCTAAATTCTATTTTATGGTATAAAAAAAGGAATTATTTATATATTATTTTAATTTTATCCTTAATAATCAGTTAGTTAGTGTGGGGTTTTTAAAAGTGGTACGGCGGTTGCTCTAAGGTGGTTGAAGTAAGCGTTTTTATCGTTGCTTAGATTAGAGTGATAAGAGCGTATTTAAAATAGTTTTTTAACCCTTAAAAAGGAATCATTAGAATGAAAAATGTAAGATCTGCTTTTGTACTTGTTGCCACTTTGGCGGCCTCAAGTGCTGTTATTGCAACCTCGGACGCTGGTGAGCTTTGGAAGTCACTTGATGCCAATAAAGATGGCGTTATTAGCAAGGACGAAGCATCTGCTTCTCAAGACGTTTCGGCACAATGGAATTTGCTTGACCTAAATCAGGACGGTGTTCTTTCAGAAAAGGAGTTTTCTTTAATCAGTTTATCAAAATAGTTAGTTTCTCGCTGTAGTAGGCATTTCTCTGCTGTTTATATATTAAGTCGGTTGTTTTAAATCCTCCCCCTTTTAGTAATAACCGACTTAATTTTTAAACAGCAGAGTTTCTTTTTTAGAAGCGTTCACGTTTCTATATGATCTTTATCTAGACCTCTTTTACCTTTCTATTCCTTTTAATTCCATATTCGATTCTGTACGATTTACCCTTCTTTTTTCTTTCGCGTCTGTGTCATACAAATATCTCTTAGAGCAAAAAAACAAATGTTATTTTTATATGAATTTTTGAGGTGTGTCTAACTTCGGCAAGCCAAAAATGCTTATGTTAAAATACGGCTTCTTTTTGGTTTGGTTTTTATTGCGATGTTAGATTCGACATATGACGTTATTGTAGTAGGTGGTGGACACGCAGGTACAGAAGCTGCGCTGGCATCGGCTCGTATGGGGCTTGAGACCCTTTTAT
>WFNQ01000150.1 GCA_015488565.1 Thiomicrorhabdus sp. | reverse complement strand
GTCATTCAAGATAAGGTGATTAATATCAACGGCCTGTTTCGACATGGTTTTTTATTAGCCCCCGCGATGGTTGATGCCTGTTTAGGGGTGATGAATATCGATGATGAATGCACTCAACAAAACCAAGCTCGGTTGAATGAGGTGCTAGAGAGAATGCCCCATTTAATAGATGCTGAGTCAGTGCAACATGCCAAAAAGAGAGGGGGGGGGGAAATAAATTGAAGACTAAAGATATGATTAACATTGAGATAAATACCACCCCTTTTCAGATTGCAAAACAGAGTACGGTCGAGTTGGCATTAACCGAGTTTAATGCCAAACCGCCTTATGCCGTGTTGTTAAATGAACAGTTTTTACCAAACTCTCTTTACCCTAACACCTATTTGACAGAGGGCGATAAGCTGGAAGTCATTTCGGCGATTCAGGGCGGGTAATCGTAAAACCACAAAGGAAGATAACATGAGTGATGCAGTATTTGATAATTCAGTCTGTGACGATTCAGTTACGATTTACGGCACGAAACTACAGAGCCGTTTGCTGATAGGCAGTGCGCTCTATCCATCACCCAAAGTGATGAAAGAAGCCATTCAGGCTTCTGGCGCACAAGTGGTGACGCTCTCTTTAAGCCGGCAAAATCCACAAGCCAATGGTGGGCAAGATTTTTGGGCGTTAATTCAATCGCTTGGATTGCATCTGTTACCCAATACCGCAGGCTGTCATACGGTAAATGAAGCGGTGAATATGGCCAAAATGAGCCGAGAATTGTTTCAAACCGATTGGATTAAACTGGAATTGGTGGGCGATGATTATAATTTGCAACCCGATCCGATTGCACTGGTAAAAGCGACTGAAATACTCATTAAAGAAGGGTTTAAGGTGTTGCCATATTGCACGGATGATTTGGTTATTGCGCGTCATTTAGTCGATTTAGGCTGTGAAGTGTTAATGCCTTGGGGCTCGCCTATTGGCACGGGAAAAGGCATTTTAAACCCATACGCCTTACAGTCCATTCGAGATCGCTTTCCAGACACAACCATTATTGTCGATTCGGGCATTGGTAAACCCTCTCACGCCACTCAAGCGCTTGAGATGGGGGTGGATGCCATTCTGCTTAATACCGCAGTCGCACATGCCAATAATCCCGTGTTGATGGCGCAAGCGTTTGCTAAATCCATCGAAGCAGGGCGTGATGCCTATCTTTCTGGACTAATGACCGAAAGAAGCACCGCCAGCCCGAGTACACCCACTATCGACAGTCCTTTTTGGCATCAAAATGCCTAATTCAATTTAAATTCTCCCCCCCCTCTATGCGTTTTAAAAAAAGAGAGGGGGTAGAAAATTATTCAACGATTTCAAACTCGGTTAGATACAAGATTTCACTTGAGTTTTTGCCTGTATCCGTACGACTTACCGAGGTTTTCCAGCTCCAGCCTGATGGGTTATTAACGTCCACCAATGTGCCGTTTAAATAGATAATTTGGCCTATCTTAAGTTGTTTAAGTTGTTGAGCAATATCATCATTTGCAGGAATCAGGTGTATATTACTGCTGGTTTTCTGAATCTCTTGTTCGCTAAGTTCTTGGGTAAGGGCGTGCCATTTATATTTACGGTCGGATTGTGAAAATTCAATTTGCTTTAAAATAGCCTCATCCGATAAGTTGTACCAGCCAATGACGACATCCAAAGTCGAAATGTTTGAATTACGATCTAGATAATAGCGTTCAGCAGAAATGACTCTGGCGGTGACGGAGTAGGAGGCTTTTGGGGTTAAGGTGACCCCTTTAAACTCAAACTTTTTAGCGGGCACTTGATGTTGAAAAGGCTCAGCATCCACGGTGGTATTAGAATTTGACTCCGGTAATGCCTCAATGTAGTAGAAGTGATACCAAGCGCCAGCGAGTATTAAGAGAAAAATAACCGTTTTCATGCTGTAAACCTGCCTTTTTTATTACCGCTTTACCTAAAAATCAAAATAAAGAGGAGGAGGGGGGGGGGAAGAATTTTTTCATATCACCCCAATCCCCAGATAAAAATACGAATTAGAGGGTCATTTAAGCATAATTAATAATGTGGTGGAGGCATTTCTTCTTCTGGGCGTTTAATACCCTCTTGTTGTTTCATATTTTTCAAAAACTCAGACAGTAGCTTTAACTGCTGCTTTAACTGTTGAATATCTTGATGTTGAAGCGCAATGGTTTTTTCCAAGCTTTCAATGGTATCCTCTTGATACGCTTGAGTCATTTGCACCTGTTGCAGTTGCTCAACCATTTGTAGCCACTCGTTGCTTTCTATATTTACAGACATTTCCCCCCCCCCTCTTATATTTTATTAAACACTGGTTGATAGCCATTTAAGAGATTGTGTCACCGTAGCTTCACTCTCTTGAGCAAAGCCTAAGGCACTTTTTTCCGTCAGTGTTACACGATCCGCTGTGGCAGGGGTGAGCGTTATTTGGCACTGTCTTAGCTCATCACGTCTAAAATAGTGACAGTCCCATACCGTTCCTTTTTCACTGCGTTTAAGTAGAGTTTCAACTTGTTGCTTGCTACTGATTTTAATTTGATTGATTGCCACCAGTTCATCGCCGGCAGAAAGGCCAGCGTGATAGGCGGGTTGTTGTTGCCAAACATGAGTGATTTTGACTGTTTTTTGAGGGGTTTCCATAAGGTTAGCCCCAATATGCATGAGTGGTTGTGCTTGAGTATCTTCTTTTTCTCCCCCCCCTAAGTCCGCTAAATTAACGGCTGGGCGTAAGTTAAATTCGATACCAAAAGGGGTAAACAAGCTTTCAAACGGAATATCTTCGGTGCCATATAAGTAGCGTTTAAAAAAGTCGGTTAAATCAAGGCCTGATACTTCGGAACAGATTTGTTCAATTTGTCCCTCTTGCAATCCAATCTCTGTTTGTCCAAAGTGTTGCCATAGGTGCAAAATAACATCATCCAGCGATTTTTCACCTTGGGTCTGTTGACGAATGGTTAAATCTAGCCCCAGTGCAATTAAGCTGCCTTTGGTGTAGTAACTGATAATGGCATTGGGCGCGTTTTCGTCTTGTTGGTAAAACTTGGTCCACGTATAAAAACTCGATTCGGCCACCGACTGCTTAAAACGACCGGGCATACGGTAGACTCGGGTCATCTGTTTGGCCAGTAGGTTTAAATAGGTTTCGTTATCAATTAAGCCCGCACGTTGCAAAATAAGCCCGTCGTAATACGAGGTAATGCCCTCAAACCACCAGAGTTGATTGGTGTAAACGGGTTGCGATAAGTCAGCTTGTTGAACCACTTTGGGCTGAATGCGCTTAACGTTCCAAGTGTGAAAATACTCATGGCTGCACAGCTCTAAAAACTGCAAATAACCGTCTGTGGCTTTGGTCATACCTTTATAGGGTAGGTCGTTACGACTGCACATTAATGCGGTAGAATTTCGGTGTTCTAGCCCACCATAATCACTGCC
>WFNQ01000149.1 GCA_015488565.1 Thiomicrorhabdus sp. | reverse complement strand
CGCCCTCTGCATTTGGAATAACCTTAACCTCTTTGCCTTCCATTACCGCAACACACGAGTTGGTTGTTCCTAAATCAATACCAATAATTTTAGCCATTTCTATTTTCTCCAAAGTTTTACTTTCTTAATCTTGTAAGTTATATAGGGTTGTAAGCTACGCTTTCAAGTCCTATAAATAAATTCTTTATTTATTGTGCGACAATCACTCTTGCTGGTCGAACCAATCGCTCATTTAAGGTATACCCTTTCTGAATCACATCCACCACCGTATTACTTTCATGATCTGGCGATGGAACCATCGTCATCGCTTCATGCAATTGAGGGTCAAACTTTTCACCCTTTGGATCAATGCGCTCAACATTAAATTCCGCTAACACATCTAATAACTGCTTGAAGGTCATATCAATCCCTTCACGAATACTTTCAATCGAGGCTTCTTTCTTAGAAGCCGCTTCCATTCCCATCTCCATTGAATCCATTGCTGGAATCAATGCGTTGACAAATTTATCCAAGGCATATTTATGTGCATTTTCCACATCCAAGCGTGTACGACGACGAAGATTCTCCATATCGGCCTGAATACGCAATGCCATATCTCTGTGCTTTTCCGCCTCAGAGCGAGATTCAGCAAGTAACGCTTCAACATCTTCCGAAACGGTTTCTTGTGCTTGCTCTAATGCTTCATCCGACGCTTCTAAAGCCTCCTCTGCCGTTGGAATCTGCTCTTCATTCATTTGCTCAACAGGTTGTTCCGTTTTTTTACTTTCTGCCACGACGTTCTTCCTATTTTATTTTTAATAAATTTTAATCTATTCTGTAATTGGGGATAAACCACTATTTTTTCAAGAGTGACCCTAAAATTTTTGCTGTCACATCCACTTTAGGCACCACTTTTTCATAATTCATTCGACTAGGCCCCACAACCCCAAGCACCCCCAACACCTCACCTTCCATTTCATAAGGCATGGTGACAATACTGCAGTCTTGATAAATTTGGCTACCGCACTCATGTCCAATAAAAACTTGAACCCCTTGTGCGTTCATACTTTTATCCAACACATTTAACATTTCAGTATGATGTTCAAATGCATAAAAAAGTGACTTAAGCTTATCCGTTTCAGCCAACTCTTGATAATTTAGTAAATTACTCTGCCCCGAAACCAAAAAAGGCGTTTGCTGTTCTATTTGCTCCGCAAAAACCGTATCGGTTGCCTCAATGACTGACATCATAAATTTATTCGTGGTTTGGCGAATTTGCTCCATCCGTTCAATCAACGACTCTTTTGCTTTGGCTAAGCTTTTACCAACACAGTGCTCATTTAAAAAATTCGCTATATTAATCAACTCACTTGGTGTAACAGGGCTATCCAATTCAATAATACGATTTTGAATGTCTTGGTCATTAAATACCAACACCACTAATACTCTCGTTTCACCTAAAGCAACAAAATCAATATGCCTTAAAATCCCCTGCTCTTTATTGGGCATTAACACCAAACTGGCCATCCCAGTAATACCAGATAAGACTTGAGAAGCACTGCTCATTAAAGCATCTTGGCTTGACGTTGCAGAAAGCTCTTGGCGAATACGTGCTTCGCCCTGCTTTGATAACGGTTGATAGGTCAATAACGAATCAACAAATAAACGATAGCCTTTATCGGTAGGGACTCGGCCAGCAGAGGTATGGGGAGAATGAATCAGCCCCATTCGTTCCAAGTCGGCCATCACATTACGCACCGTCGCAGAGCTTAACCCCACTTCTGGACACTTTGCCAGCGTCGTTGAACCAATAGGCTTCCCCTCATTAAGGTACAATCCCATTAAATTTTTAAACAAAAGTTGTGAACGGTCGTTTAACATCTGTTAGCCTAGTTAAAAAGTAACGCGAGTAAAAAAGTAACCCGAGTTTAGCAATCCCGTCTAGGAGACTATCCGAGAACTAGAATCGTAACGAAAATCACAGAAACGTTATAATGCGAGCTTATCAAAAAAGACGAATAGCACGGCTATTTAACGACTTTGATAAGCTTGGCTTATGATATTTATGGGATTTGCAGTCGATTTATAGCTCTCGGACAGGCTCCTAGTGAGTGCTAAATTATAGAGCGACCCCCTATTTATTCAAGGGCTTTTCACCCAAATCCTTACATAGAAACGTGAAAAATAGTGTAAACATTTGGAAAACCTAGGATTTTTAAATATGTAGTCGCACCCATAGGTTCGGCGTAATATTTTAAAATCATAGGTTTTTCAAAGGATTGCGCTAGATTCTTGTTTCTATGTAAGGATTTGGGTTTCATAAATTCATTCAGTGAGTCTCAAAATTATGTTTAATACATTTGGTATTTTTGGAAAATACAACGGCATTCAATGCTGGGATACCATTGACAAGCTAGTGCAGCATTTACAGGCACAAAATAAAACCGTCTACCTTGATTCGGCCTCCTGCCACGACTTCCCTCAAACACGCTATGACGTTGAAATTATTGATCGAGACCAGATGGCCAAACAAATTGATGTGGCCATCGTGGTCGGTGGCGACGGTACGTTTTTAGACGTTGCCCGGTCTATTGTTGATCAACAAATCCCCATCTTAGGCATCAACCTTGGGCGACTCGGGTTTTTAACTGACATCTCACCTAAAGATATGTTAAACACGCTGGATGAAATGATGCAGGGTTCCTACGAGGAAGAGGAGCGTAATTTAATTCGAGCGACCATCTATAAAGATGGCGAGAAACTGTTTGATCAACTCGCCTTTAATGATGTCGTCATTCACAAAACGGAATCGCCTCGTATGATCGAATTTGAGACCTTTGTAGACAGCCGTTTTCTAAACAGTCAACGATCCGATGGCATGATTATTTCAACCCCCACTGGCTCAACCGCTTACGCGCTCTCTGCTGGCGGGCCTATTTTAGATCCCTCTTTAGATGTCTTAAGCTTGGTTTCTATTAACCCACATACCATGAGCACTCGACCTTATGTCGTGTCTGGTCATAGTGAAATTGAACTGCGTCCACACGCCGATCACTGCCATGGAACAGCTCATATAATCTGCGATGGCCAAGTCTCTTATACCATTGCAGCAGGGTATCGTACCTGTGTGACACGCCACAAATATTTTATTAAAATGTTACACCCCAAAGGACACGATCACTTTGAACTGCTTCGTGCCAAGCTACACTGGGGCGATAAGCTTTAACCCAAATTCTCAACGAAAAGACACTCTCAAATGCTGCAAGAACTGACCATCCAAAACCTCGCGCTCATCGAAAAATTACAACTTAATTTTCATTCTGGGTTTAGCACCTTAACAGGAGAAACAGGCGCAGGTAAATCCATATTATTGGATGCCCTTGGGTTAAGCTTAGGTGAACGTGCCGATAGCAATTTAGTTCGCCACAATACACCACGAGCGGATGTAACGGCACAATTTAATATTGAAACACTGCCAGCCGTACAAAACTGGTTAACAGAGTATGAACTGGACGATGAACAAGACTGTTTTTTAAGACGCACCGTCACCCCTGAGGGACGATCTAAAGCCTATATTAATAGTCGCCCTGTCCCCGCCAGCCAGCTCAAACAACTTGGCAATTTACTGATTGATATACATGGACAACACGAACACCAATCTCTATTATCCAACTTAAAGCAACTGGAATTACT
>WFNQ01000148.1 GCA_015488565.1 Thiomicrorhabdus sp. | reverse complement strand
GCGCATAGCTTGAACCTTGAATATCCATAAGTACGGATAATTTATCAGGGTTATTCATTTCAACAGGGTTCAAAAAGGGGTCTTTCGCTTGTTCCGCAAGTGTTGCACGGCGACCGTCCCAAAACTGTCCACCTTTCGCAATTGAAGTGTTGGTATCGTAACTAAAAGGGGGTGAAAAAGAAGCATAAGCGGCAGAAGGTGAGTTTCGACTTCCAAAACGGTCAGGAATCACGCCTTCTGAAACAGGCAAATTCGAATCTGGATCTGCAAACCCTGCATTTGGCATATGACAACTGGCGCAAGACTGCCCTGCTGGCTCTGATAAATTTTCATCAAAAAAGATAAACTTACCTAAGGTTTGTTGTGGCGTCAACTCAGCGGGTGTTGGCAAGCTAGGCGAACCATAATTACCACTACTCGTTGCATAAGCGTTTGAAAAGACACCCGTCAAAAGTGCACTCACGCACAGAACAAGGCCTTTTCCTAATATATTCGTATTCATTCTTTCCCCCTAGTTTTTTTTAGGAGCTTGTCTGAGAATGAAAATCGTAACGAGAGAAAGTCATTTCGAGGCAGGCTCCTAGTACCTGTTAATACCTCCTAACAGGCACATCTAATATTAAACGTGCACTATTATACGTCATTCAATGCGTAAATACATGTATTTCAATAACCTATTAACAGCCCCTGATACTTAGCTACCAACTCGCACTCACTCTAAAAAATAGAGTTTTAATGTACTCGGTTTCAGGAACGGCGGGGTGTATTGGGTGATCGGGACCTTGGTGTCCTTGCTCAAATAACTGCACGGTACGGTCAATATGACGTGCCGCAGACTGAACGGCATTTAATAAATTATTACGAGTCATGTGGTGCGAACAAGAAGCGGTCACTAAGATACCTTCTTTATCCAATACGCGCATGGCAATTTCATTAATACGGCGATAAGCCTCAGCACCCTGTTTAAAGTCTTTTTTACGTTTAATAAAAGCAGGAGGATCAACAATTACGACATCAAACTTTTGTCCATCGGTTCGCAGAGCATTTAACACATCAAAGGCATTACCTTGAATGGTGGACATTTTGTCTGTTACGCCATTTAATTCTGCATTAATATCCACACCATCCAATGCAAATTCTGACGAATCTACACAGGTCACTGATTCTGCACCCGCATTAGCTGCCGCAACGCCCCAGCCGCCTAAATAACTAAATACATCCAGCACTCGCTTGCCTTTTACCATCGTTTGCAAACGTCCTCGTGACATACGGTGATCGTAGAACCACCCTGTTTTTTGCCCCCCCTCAACGGGAATGGAAAATTGAGTGTTGTTCTCTTCAATAATTAACGTTTCGGGCAGCTCACCCAACACCACCTCTTCATACAACGGCAGCCCTTCCAAGCCTCGGCTGGCGGTATCATTTTTCATGACTATCGCGGCTGGATGGAATAAGTTATCCAACACCTGCACAATATCCTCTTTCACCAATTCCATGCCCGCGGTGGTAATTTGCACGGCAAACACGTCGCCAAAACGATCGACCACCAAACCAGGTAAGCCATCGGAATCCCCAAATACCAAGCGGTAATAAGGCTTGTCAAAGAGTGCTTCTCTTAAGCCTTGCGCGGCTTGGATACGCTTTTTTAAAAACTTTTTATTCAATTCTAGTTTAGGACTGCGGCTCAATATTCGGGCACAAATCAGTGTGTTTGGATTCACAAATCCCATGCCTAATGGCTTGCCATTATGAGCTTCAACAATCACTTGTTGACCCGCGGAAAAGTCTTTTAACGGCGTAGCCTGAATATCCACTTCATTACTAAATACCCAAACATGCCCTTGTTTAATTCGGCGTTCTTCATTCTTTTTTAATCGTAAACTAGGCAACATGGCTTTCTTCTTTATTATATTTTGGAGGGTAAAAGGGAGGGGGGGGATTTTTTAACCATCAATCAGCTTTTGATAATCGCGGTCTGAAAGCAGATCGTCGAGTTCTGTTAGATCATGCGGTTCAATTTTAAAGAGCCAACCACTATCATAAGGTTCATCATTAATTAATTCAGGTTCATCTTCCAGAGCTTCATTAAACGCCACAATTTCACCACTGATGGGGGAGAAAATATCACTTGCCGATTTAACCGATTCAAGCGACATGACATCATCCCCTGCTTGGGCGTAACCACCTAACTCAGGAAAAGTCACACTCATGAGTTCACCCAGTGATTCTTGTGCAAAATCGGTAATACCCACAATGGCATTGCCCTCATCATCAATATAGACCCACTCATGGGTTTCGGCATATTTAAGATGGCTCGGTAATATACTCATGGCTCTGGTTTCCTTAAAAAATTAAAATCACATTGAGGGAGCGATTATACCAAATTCATCTCTTCACGAATCTGTTCTATCCAAAACTGCATCCTCACATCGGTTCGTTCTGGTTGCTGATCTTCATCAATCACCAAACCAACAAAAAACTCACCATCATCGGTTAATGCTTTGGACGCTTCAAACATAAATCCTTCGTTTGGAAAATAACCAACGGGTTCGCCGCCATTGTCTAACACCACATCGTGCATCAATCCCATGGC